>JAPKMV010000002.1 GCA_026645635.1 Caldilineaceae bacterium | reverse complement strand
AGCCACTATGCCGTCGGCGCCGCCGTCGCCACCGCCGATGGCGTGATCGTCCAGGGTTGCAACGTCGAGAACGTGGCCTATCCGAACACCATCTGTGCTGAGCGGGTGGCGCTGACCGCGGCGGTCGCCCAGGGCCATCGCCACTTCACTGCCATCGCCGTCGCCACACTCAACGGCGGGACGCCCTGCGGCGCCTGTCGCCAGGTGATGGCTGAACTGGGGCCGCAGATGACAGTCTACATTGCGGACGAGTCGGGCGCCTTCCGTGTCACCTCCGTTGCCGCGCTGCTGCCTGATTCGTTCGGCCCCGATGATCTACAGCCGAGCAATGGCGTCTAACGTCCCGGCGCTCCTTGCCACCCACCAACTGCGCCAGCGGGAATTCCTGCTGCTCATCGCCCGCGCCATGAACTCGCGGTTGGACCTGCCCAGCCTGCTCGACCTGATCCTGCGCAGCGCGGCGCAGATGGTGAGCTGTCCGTCCGGGATGATCCTGCTCCAGCCGGAGACGGCGCCGCTCAACCCCGACGTGCGTCTTGCGCCCCGCTTCCAGGCCCAGGCGCTCTATAACATCGCACCGGAGACGCTGCCGGACTTCGCCCCGCTCCTCGACGTGGCCGCGCTGGTGGCGCTGCAGGAAGCCGCGGCCGCCAAGAAGATTGACGCCACGCCCGGCCCGCCGATGGTGGACATCAGCAGCCGCGTCCACGCGGTGGAAGATCGTCTCGGCATCGAACTCGGCCAGGTGGTGGCGCTGCCGCTGCTTTTCGAGAACGAGTTGTTGGGCGTCATCTATCTCTTCCGCAGCAGCTACGCCTTCACCCAACTCGATTGGCAGTTTCTCCAGGTTTTCGCCGACCAGGCCGCAGTTGCCGTGCGCAACGCGCGGTTGGTCACGCTGCTGGAGACCGAACGCAGCCGGCTCCTGACCATTCTGGAAAACAGCGCCGACGGCATCATGATCCTCGACCCGGACCGCCGCGTGGTGGCGGTGAACCAGGCGCTGGCCACCCTGGTGCAGATGGCGCCGGATGATGCCGTCGGGCGCCCGTGTAACGCTGTGCTGCCGCTCGAACAGGTGACAGGGTATGATCTCTGTCAGGATGAGGGCTACGCAGGAGAATTTGGCCCAGGCAGCCAACATAGCGAAGGCGAAATCGTACATCCAGGCGAGCGGCGCATCGTGGCCGTCACCTACACGCCGCTGCACAACGACGACGGCGCGCTGCTCAACATCATCGTAAACGTGCAGGACATCACCCGCTTCCGCGCCGAAGAGGAGATGAAGTCGGTCTTCACCTCCATCATCAGCCATGAACTCAAGACGCCAGTGGCGCTGATCAAGGGCTATGCGCAGACGCTGGCGCGGCCCGATGCCGCCTGGGACGCAGAAACCGCCCGGCAGAGCCTCCAGATCATCGAGGAGGAGGCCGACCGGTTGGAAGCGCTGATCAACAACCTGCTCGACGTGAGCCGCATCCAGGCGAGTGGGCTGCGGCTGGACTTTGCCGATGTGAACTTGCAGGCGCTGGCGGCGCGGGTGGTCGCAGCCTATCGCACGCAGACTGACAATCATCGCATCGAACTGGATTTCCCCAACCCGCTGCCGGTGATCTGGGGCGACGAGGAGCGGCTGCGCCAGGTGCTGACCAACCTGCTCAGCAACGCGATCAAGTATTCGCCCGACGGCGGTCTGATTCGCGTTGGGGGCTGGGTGCAGCCGGTGAGCGGTTTTGTGCACACAGGGCCGGTTGAATCATCCCCGACTGGCCGCCGCTTCGTGGTGCTCTACGTTGCAGATCAGGGCGTCGGCATACCAACCAGCGAACTGCCCCATATCTTTGACCGCTTCTACCGCGTGGACAGCTCCCTGCGGCGCACGACGGCCGGCGCTGGGCTGGGTCTCTATCTGGCGCGTGCGATTGTGGAAGCGCACAGCGGGCGCATCTGGGCGAGCAGCGAACCGGGCAAGGGCGCCACGTTTTTCATTGCGCTGCCGCTCGACGACCAACCGGAAGGCTGAAGATTACAATGGCTTTGAAAGAGCATCCGATTCCAGATTCGTACTGGGTGCAGCCCGGCGCGCTGCTGGCCGGCGAGTATCCGGGTGCGTTGGCCGAGGATGACGCACAGCAGAAACTCACTGCGCTGCTGGATGCCGGCGTGACACTATTTGTCGATCTCACAGAACAAGATGAACATGGCCTGCGACCTTATTTCCCGCTGGCGCAACACCTGGCCACGGCCCAAGGCAAGTCACTGACACACCTGCGCCGATCCATCCCAGACATGGGAACGACGACGCAGCAGGCGCTGACCGCCACTTTGGATGAGATCGACGCCGCATTGGCGCAAGGCCAGGTTGTCTACGTTCACTGCTATGGCGGCATTGGGCGCACGGGCATGGTCATAGGCTGTTGGCTGGTGCGGCATGGACAAAGCGGCGAGCAGGCATTGGCGACGATTGCCGAGCGCCGCCGCAACACCCCTGACGGCTGGCGCCGCTCGCCAGAAACGGAGGCACAGACAAGGATGGTGCTGACATGGCCCGCCGCATAGACCGACAGCCGCCGCCTGAGCCGGCGCCAGTTACCGTGACGCTGGAAGCGATGACCCCCGGCGGCGACGCGCTGAGCCGCCACGCTGGTATGGTCGTCTTTGTACCTTACGGCATCCCCGGCGAAACGGTGGACGTGGTGCTGACGGAGCGCAAGGCGCGCTACGCCCGTGGGCGCATCACCGCGCGACACAGCAATGCCGACAGCCGCGTCATGCCGGTCTGTTCCCATTTTGGTGTCTGCGGCGGCTGCGACTGGCAGCATATCGACTACGCGGCGCAGCTCGATTTCAAAACCGCCGCCGTTCGTGAACAATTCGTCCGTATCGGCAAATTCACCGATATCGCCGTGGCGCCTTGCGTGCCCAGCCCGCAACCCTACGGCTATCGCAACCACGCCCGACTGGTGGCTGGACGGGACGGTCTGGGTTATCGTACAGCGCGTAGCCATGCGGTGGTCACGGTGACGGAGTGCCCGATCCTGGAGCCGGCTGTCGCTGCACAGTTACAGTCTGCAATCGCAGCCACGCCTGGCGATGAAGTGGAGTTGCGCAGTTGGAACCGAGAGATTGTCGTCGGTGCTATCCGGTACCTGGCGTCGCCGGGGGCGTTCTTTCAGGCCAACACAGCGGTCGCCAGCCTGTTGGTGGATGCTGTGCTCGCTGGGTTGTCGCTGCAAGGCGAAGAACAGGTGCTTGATCTCTACTGCGGGATTGGTCTCTTCACCGTGCCGATCGGGCAGCGCTGCCGCACAGTCTGGGGCGTAGAAGACAATCCGGTCGCCGTGGCCGATACGCTAGAAAATGTGGAACGCACGGGCGTTGCCGCCACCATCGTCGAAGCGACGGTGACCGACGCGTTGCAACTGGAAGAAGTGATCGAGATTGCCTGGGATGCCGTGGTCGTGGATCCGCCGCGCACCGGGCTGGAGACCAGCGTGACCACTGCGCTCTGTGCGCTGCGCCCGCCGCGGCTCGTCTACGTCTCCTGTGAACCGGCCACCCTCGCCCGCGACGCCCGCCTGCTCTGTGACGGCGGCTACCACCTCGCTAGCGTGCAGCCCTTCGACATGTTCCCGCAGACGCACCACGTGGAGTGCGTGGCGATCTTCACGCGATAGACGTTTGATAGACCGCGGATTTGGCGGATGGGGCGGATTCACGCGGATAAAACAGAAATCCGCGCAAATCCGCCTAATCCGCGGTCTATTGTGCGCTCGTCATATCGCGCAGGACTTTGACGACCGTGGGCGGGTGAAGCAGCATGTTGGCGTAGTTGGCGTTGGCCATGGGGCAGGCGCATTCTTTGCGTTTGATGCTGCCGCGCAACTGCGCCATGGCCTGGCCTTTCCAGAGCGGCATGATGTCGTAGTTGGTCTGGCGCAGATTGCCCACCTGCTCGGCGCGGATGCAGCAACTCCACAGGTCGCCGTTGGGCGCAATGTGCGCGCTGGCCCACCCGGCGTAGCAGGGGATCACCTGGTCGCGCTCGCGCAGGACGCGCTTGGCGAACTGGTAATACTGCGCCCGGAAGGCCTGGGTGAAGCGGGCGATGCCTTTGGCCGGCGCCTGGCGGGCTTGCTGGCTGAGGAAGTCGGCGATCTCGTCGTAGTCGTCGGGCCGCGGGGTGATGCCCCAACCCACGGTGTCGAGTTCGACCCGCTCCTCTGCCACCTCGGTGATGTAGCTGTCCGGCTCCAGGAACTTCAGCCCGGCCTGGATCTCCTTAAAGCGGTGGACGTTGAAGCGGCTGATCACCGTATGCACGGTCAGCACCAGGTTTTTGTGCGTCTGCTGGAGTTCCTTGAGCCGCTGCCAGGTTTCCATCGACAACTTCCAGTTGCCCTCGACCCCGCGGATGTCGTCGTGTTCGTCGCCGACGCCGTCCAGGCTGAGGTTGATGCCGATGCTGCTCGTCGGGCATTCCCGGCACATGCGCGCCACCTTCTCGACGACGCGTTCGGTCAACATGCCGTTGGTGGGAATGGTGATCACTTCGGGGCGGCAGTGTTTGTAGGCGCTGATTACCAGGTCGTCCAGGTCGGCGCGCAGAAACGGCTCGCCGCCGGTGAAGGTCATGTAAAAGGGCGCTCTGCCCAGGCTGGCGAAGACCTGGTCCCACTCCTCGATGGTCAGGTCATCGTTCGGTTTGCGCCAGACGTCGCAGGTGCGGCACTTGGAGTTGCAGCGGAAGCTGACACTGATCACCACGGAGAAGGGTTTGACCGTGGGCCAGCCGAAGGCGCGATAGGCCCAGTAGAGGGGCAGTTTGGGTGCGAGTCCGATCATGTTACTCTTGCTTCAGCAATCGTTCGTATTCCGCATGTGTGCCGATCCAGAACCAGATGATGGCATCTTTGCGAATCACACCAAGCACACGGTAGTTGGCATCGATGCGCGCTGAGTAGATCGGATCTGTGTCGCTAACACGTTTGAAGTGGAGGCTTGGATGACGTGGATTCTCGCGCCAGGTTGCATATGCACGGCGAGCGCGCCTGCGAACGTCAGGTGGCAGTTTTGTGTAATGCTTGCGAAACTCGGCATTGATTTTTGACCGCATGATCAGTCAAGCAGATTGCCGTCAGCATCAAGAATGAGTTCAACGGTTTCGCCGGCATCGTCATTTTCAATTGCCTGCGCAGCCAGACGAGATAAGAGCCGTTGGCTTTGTTCCGTCGCAAAGAGAGCATCCCAGGCGTCATTCTCAGCGTCGGATGCGTCTTCCATTTCTACTTCGGGGGCTGTGTGATTGCGCTGTGATCGCCACTCCAGGAACCGGGCAAAGTCAAGCACTTCCTCAACATGGGACACCGGCAGGCTGACAACGATCTCCAGTAGTTCGTTGATCTCAGGACGTGTTGTGGCCGTCATATCGTGAACCTCCTCTTCAAGTCGTCACTCAATCAGCCGCCGCGGCCGCCTTCTGCGCCTTCTCTGCCGGCGCCAGTTGATCCTTGCTGCCGATGAAGAAGCGTTTGATCTGGCCAAAGGTGGCGGGCAGATTCGTCCAGTTCTCCTTGAACATCATCTTCTCCACCACCCGTTCGGGCCGGTAAAGATAGAAGCGACGGTACGCCTCTCGCCACTTCTTGACGACCAGGTCCGGGTCGTAGTTCTCGTTCATTTTGAAGCGGGTCTTCTGGTCGTGGATGGCGAAGTCGCCCCAGTTGTCGGCGAAGACTTGGCCGCCCTCCATGATCATGTCGTACATGGCGGTGCCGGGGAAGGGCGCAGCGAGCATGAAGTTGGCCAGCTTGGGGTCGAGTTCGAGCGCCAGTTGGATCGTCTTTTCCATCGTCTCTTCGTTGTCGCCGGGCATGCCGAAGATGAAGAAACCCATGGTTTGCAGACCGGCAGCCTTGGCGTTGGCGAAGGCGTCGCGCACCTGATCCAGCGTCTGCCCTTTGCGGATGACGTTGCGCAGCATGTTCTCGTCGCCGTTCTCGACGCCGAAACCGACGCGCTTGCAGCCCGCGGCCTTCATCAACTGGAAGAGTTCCAGGTCGGTGTGATTCACCTTCATGCCATGCACCGTGACCCAGGGCACCGTGTTCAGCCCCTCTGCGATCAGCCGGCGGCAGAGTTCCTTGGCGCGGGGTAGCTTGAGGTTCCAGATGTCGTCGGTGACGCCGATCTCCGTGGCGCCCAGGCCGTGCACCAGCCACTTCCACTCTTGCACCACGCTTTCCACCGAGCGCGCCCGCCAGGTGTCGCCGGTGACCGGCTTGGAGCAGAAGGTGCACTTGTACGGGCAGCCGCGGCTCGTCAAGATCGTGAAGCTGCGCGCGTGTGGGTCCAGCCCGTCGGTCAGCGGCTGCAAGTTGGTGTAGCGGTCGATCTTGAAGAGATCGTGGGCCGGGAAGGGCAGCGCGTCCAGGTCCGGGATCATCGGGCTTTCCGGGCTGGCCACGATTTCGCCGTTGCGGATGAAGTGGATGCCCGGAATGACATCGGGCAAACGCCCGGCCTCCAGGGTGTTGATCAACTCCAGGAAGCTGTACTCCGCCTCGCCCTTGAAGACGTAATCCACGTATTCATTGTGCGGCGGCTGGAGCGACTCCAGCGGCATGATCGTCAGGTGCGGCCCGCCCATGACGGTGATCAGCCCGCGGCGCTTGGCAAGCTGCGCCATCGCCCAGGCGTCGGGCATGAGCGGCGTCGTGGCCGTGACGCCGATGAGGTCGTAGGGGCGCCCTTCGCTCTCCGCACGGTCGAGATAGTAATCGACGCCCACATCTTCGATGGACGCGTCGAAGATCATCACCTCGTGGCCGCCCTCGCGCAGGACTGCGGCCAGATAGCCCAGCCCCAGCGGAATGTGCTTGCGCACACTCCAGACTTTGGCTTCGGGGCTTGCGAGAATTACGCGCATTGGTTTTGCCTCTGTGAATAGAGATTGAGAGATTGGGCGATTAAGAGATTAGGAGACTGGAGATTGGAGATTGTCGAATCCGTCGAATCCCGTAATCTCTCAATCTCTCAATCTCTCAATCTCTCAATCTCCAATCTCAAATCGCGCCTTCAGCTTCAACAGCCTTGCGCAGCCCCGTCTTCTCCTTCTTCGGGACGAAGGTGTTGGCGGCGATGCGCATGTTGCGCGGCAGGTTGAGCCAGAAATCTTTGGTCTTGACGCGACGCATAATCGGCGAAGGGCGCAGGTAGAAGTCGCGATACGCTTTGCGGTACATCTCCTCGACCAACTCGGCGGTCATCTCGCCCATCTCGTAGCGCGCCTTCTGCTCGAAGAAGACGTAATCTTCCCAATCGTTGATCAGGAAGCGCCCCTGACGCTTGACCATCTCGTAGACTTTCGTGCCCGGATAGGGCGTCATCATCGAGAAGTTGGCGATCACCGGGTCGAGTTCGATGGCGAAGTCGATGGTGCGCTGCATGGTCTCACGCGTCTCGCCAGGCAGCCCGATGATCATGAAGGCGATGGTCTCCAGGTTGACTTCCTTCGCATTCTTGAACGCCTGGCGAATGGTGTCGTGATCCACCTTCTTGTCGATGGAGCGCAGGATGTCCGGGTCGCCCGACTCCACGCCGAAGGCGGTGCGCTTGAGGCCGGCCTGCTTGAGCAGTCCCAGCATCTCCTTCGTCGCCAGGTTGGCGCGGATGCCGTTGACAAAGATCCACGGCACGTGGTTGAGCTTGTTCTCGATCAGCATGTGCGCCAGCTCTTCCAGCCGCTTGACGCGGATGTTGGCGCTGTCGTCGAGGACGCCGATCTCCTGTGCGCCCAGATCTTCCACCAGGTGGCGCCATTCGGCCAGCACGTTCTCTGGGCTGCGGCTGCGCCACTTGATCGGCATGATGCTCTGGCTGCAGAAGGTGCAGCGATAGGGGCAGCCGCGGCTGGTCATGATGGAGAAGCTGCGCGCGCCGTCCACGTGGTCAGTGGCGGGCTGCAGGTTGGTGTAGCGATCCATCTTGAACAGGTGGTAGGCCGGCCAGGGCAGGCTGTCCAGGTCGGCGATGGGCGTGCGATCCGGGTTGTTGTGGATGCGGCCATCGCTCGTCTTGAAGGTGACGCCCAGGCACTCCTTGAAGACTTCGTTCTCTGGGTGCATGAACGCCTGGGTGTGATACTCCGGCTGATCCTTGAGATACTCCTCCAGAAGATTGGAGATCTCGATCCACGCCTCTTCCCCCTCGCCGCGCACAACGACATCGACGTAAGGCTTTTCGCAGCTCTCTTCCGGCAGTACGCTCACATGCGGCCCGCCCAGCACGATCAAGCAGTCGTGGACTTCCTTGATCTGGTGCGCTGTCCGCCATGCCTGCTTCACCTGCGGCGTGTTGGCGGTAATGCCGACCAGGTCGGGCTTGAACTGCTGGACGAACTCGCCGACACTCTGTGTCTCGATGTCCGCATCAAACACCACCACCTCATCGCCGCGGCGTTCGCTCATGGCCGCTAGATAGGCCAGGCCCAGGTGCGCAGTCGTGCGCGTGTCGATGGGCAACCGAAATCTTGGATTGATTAGTGCAACTCGCACGTGTTGTTCCTCCTTCAAACACATTCAATGTCGAAGCTGCTGCGCATTCTATCACGCAACGGGGACGCTCACAAATTGTTATGAAACTCTTGATAAAAATTACCGCACCAGGGTGGGGGCGAAAAAGGCCGCCGGCGCCTTATCGCGATACAGGTCGGCGATGCTGATGTCGGTGATGGCGTTGACGCCTTTGACCTCGGGGAAGTGTTCTTTGAGCAGCCGCTGAATGCCCAGTTTCATGGTTAGCAGGCTGATCGGGCAGTCGATGCACGCGCCCAACATCTTGATGTGCGCGATACCCTTCTCGTCGAGTTTCATTAGTTCCACGTCGCCGCCGTCCATGTACAGGGTGGGGCGATAGCCGTCGAGCACCTGCTGAATGCGTTCTTCCAGTGTGCTGTCGGCGGCCGGTTCAGGTGCTGCTGCAATCTGCATAGTTGTCCGTTTCAATGTTTATGCCACGTACTCGTCAATTGGGTGGCGACCGGCGAACCCGGCGTTGACCTCATGCCAATAGGCGATATCGTCTTCGCCATGATGCCAGCAGAGATAAATCTCGCGGCCGTTGCGGGTGCCCAGAAAATCGAGCAGGCCGCGGTCCAAATCTTTCACCAGGATGCCCATGCCCATGATGCCCTTGAGACCCTGTTCCAACCGCAGCCCATGCACCAGCAGTTCGCCTGCCGCCTTGCAGCCGCCGTTGGCGGCAGCCGCCTCGATGGCCGGCAGCGCGTCCGGGCGCAGCCGCAGGATTTCGCTGCGCGCCGCCTGGATCAGGTTCATGTAGCGCTTCACCTGCGGCAGTGCAGCGCGCGCCTCAGCGAGCGTGTAATACCGGGCATTCACGGCAAAAAATCCCGAACGGGCAAACGGCCCACTTCGATGCCGTCGATTACTACAGATAATTCATCGTCGCCATACCTGGTTGCAGAACGACGATAGGTGGCTTGCTGCCCCGCGCCTGTCGGATCACTGTATGTTTCGACGCATTCGTCGATCAGGTTGATGATCCAATAATGGGGGATGCCTGCCCTGGCGTAGATGCGCCGTTTGGCATTGTGGTCGCGCCGCAGAGATGCATCGGCAACCTCAACTACCAGGGCGACCTCCGCCGATCCTGGATGGCGCGCTGCAAAGTCGCGAATCGCGCCGCGCACGATGACGACATCAGGTTCTGGTTCACTGTCGGACAGTGTGATCGGCTCTTGTACGCCGACGTGATAGTGCGCCGGGGCTATTTGTGACAAGGCGGCCTGCATCAACTTTGTGGCAGCAGAATGCGGGGGGTGTTTCGTCATCTTCTCGACCAGATATCCTTCCAACAACTCAATCGGCGCGCCTTCCTCCAGGATGCCGGCCGCAGCCATCGCGTGGTATTGCGCCACGCTGAGCGGCGCAATCGTGTAATCGGCTGGAATCGCGCCTGTCTCACTGGTGTGGACAGGCGGTGCAACGGCAAGCGCCATGATCTTGCTCCAGAAGGGCAAAAGCGAGGCGTGAAACACCGCCAGGCTACCCTACGCCTGGTGCGTTTCACGCCTCGTTTGTCGTCAGGTCGATCTAGTTGTGCGAGCAGCTTTCCGGCATATCTTCGCCGGTGTGGCTCTTGGCCGTGCGGAAGCTGCTGCCGCAGCCGCAGGAACTGGTCGCGTTCGGGTTGTCGATGTGGAACCCGCCACCCATCAGATTATCGACATAGTCGATATTGGCACCGTCCACATAGAAGAGGCTCGTCGGGTCGACGATCACGCGCAGCCCGTGCTGCTCGTAGAGTTCATCGCCGTCGCGCGCCTCGTCGAAGGTCATGCCGTACTGCATCCCGCCGCAGCCGCCGCCCTTGACAAAGACGCGCAGCGCGTGGGTCGTCTTGACGCCCTTCTGGTCCATGATGCCGCCCAACTTGTCGGCGGCGGTCGCTGTCAATGTAATCATCGGTTGGTTCTCCTCAAGTAAATTCACGATTCCGTTACGAACATAATCTCTCAATCTCCTAATCTCTTAATCTCTCGATGAAGCGATTGAGAGATTAGGAGATTGAGAGATTAGAGATTGGAGATTTGCGGTTATCTCATCCACCAATCTGATTCATCGCCCGGTTCTCGGCAAAGACGCCTTGCGCCAGACCGTGGCCCCACGGCTTGTGGAAGGCGCCGTCGCGCATCAGCGTGCGCAGTTCCTCGAAGGTAGCGCCCGCGCGCAGCGGCGTCAACAAGTCTACTTCGTCTTCGCGCAGGAGACAGAGGCGCAGCTTCCCATCCGCCGTCAGCCGCACCCGGCCGCAACCCTGGCAGAATGGCTCGGTCACGCTGGTGATGAAGCCGAGCGTGCCCATCGCGCCCGGAATGCGGAAAGGCCGGCTCGGATCGACGAAGTCGTAACCGGCCTCTTCCAACGGGCCGTAGACGGATTCGATATTGGCCCGCATCTCTTGGAACGAGACGACGTTGCCCTGCTGAAACTCGGTCACCTCGCCGAAGGGCATCATCTCGATAAAACGCACTTCCCAGTCGTTTTCCAATGTCAGCCGAGCCAGTTCAATCATGTCCTGGCCATCGTTGAAGTGGCGCACCACGACGGCGTTGAGCTTGATCGGGCGCAGCCCCGCTTCCTCCGCCGCGCGAATGCCGCGCCACACGTCGTCGATGTCACCCCAGCGCGTAATGCCGTTGAACTTACGCGCATCCAGCGTGTCGATGCTGATGTTGACCCGCTTCAAGCCGGCCCCAGCCAGCGGCGCGGCCAGCTTGTCCAGCAGCACGGCGTTGGTCGTCATGGCGATGTCGCGCACGCCCGGCGTCTGCGCAATCGCCCCCACCAGCCCGACAATGCCGGGTCGAATCGTTGGCTCGCCGCCGGTGAGACGAATCTTGTCCACGCCCAGGCTGGCGCCGACGCGCACCAGCGTCATGATCTCCTCGTCGGACATCAACTCCTGGCGCGCGCGGAACTTCATCTGTTCAGGCATGCAGTAGACGCAGCGCAAGTTGCACGCATCGGTCAGGCTGATGCGCATGTAGTTGATGCGCCGCCCGTAGCTGTCGTGCATCGGCTCGATGGGATAGCCGTGAGGCGCCGCGTCCAGTTTCACCGAGCCATATTGATTACCAAACAGTTGCAGCGCACCGATCACGATGTTTCAATCCTGAACTGAAATGCTTCAACGCAAAGACACTCCTTCTCTTGGCGGCTTTGGGTCTTTGCGTGAGATTCCGCCATTATACGCGCAAGCACCGTCAGCGCCAATCCGGTTTCTTACGTCACAGCCACTTCAACTCACCAGCGCAATTTCCTGGCGTGCGCCGCCGATCTGATAGGTGCAGCACATGCCGTTGTCGGCGGCGGAGCCGGTGCGGCAGCAACTCTTGCCCACCAACTCGTCCACCAGCAGTTGATCCATCGTACAGAGTTCCCGATGTTCGCCGGAAACACCGTTGTAGGGACAGTTGAACTTGTGCAGCAGATAGCCGCCCTCGGTCGCGTCTGCATTCGCTTCCCAGCGCGCCAGATAGCCGCGCTCGTTGAGGAAGTCCGTCACCCGATCCAGCCGCTCCTCGATAGGCAGCGTGCGCAGCACCGGCAGGTCAGCTTCGCCGGCGATCTGGCGCGCCATGGCCTGAAACGCCGTGCGCACCTGTTCCGGCGGCAGAATCTCTTTCATCTGCTGCACCAGCCCAGCGGCCAGTGCTGCGAAATTGTTCGGAAAGAGACCGGTGGCTTCTTCAGTCAGCACGTAAAACTGCTGCGGCCGGCCTACGCTGCCGGTGCGTTCGACGCGGCCCACGCGGATCAGATTGTCGCCCTGCAAGATGTCCAGATGATGGCGCACGGAGACTGGGGCCATCGCCAACTGGTCGGCCAACTCAGCCACGGTGGCGCCGCCGGTCTCTTTGAGAATCTCGAGAATCTGTCTGCGTACTGCGTGCACAAGGTTTCCTGCGAAAAAAATCTCATAATCCCCCAATCTCATAATCCCTCAATGACGAGATTGGGAGATTATGAGATTAGGAAATTGAGCACCTACCGATAATTGCGCGGCCCCGCCGGTTCGACGCTGGCGCCAGACAGGTGCGTGGCTACGGCTGCGCCCTTGTCCGTGAGCAGAAAGGTGGCTGCTGGGAACTTCATGTTGCTCTGCACGAGTCCCTGGTCGGCGAGCGCCACCACCAGCGCGCCGTCGATCTCCTGGTCTGCCGCGCCCGCCTGATGCAGCCGGTGCACCTTGTCCCCATCAACAGTGCGATGCACTTTCAGCACAGCGCCTTGCTGCAACGCCACCAGCAACGCCGCCTGCGCCGGCTCAAGTTCGTCCTTTGCGCCTTTGCGTCTTGGCGTGAGCCAGGAACCCACGGGCATGCACCCTCACCCCAGCTCGCGCACGTACTGCTGCAATTCGCGCTGGTTGACCTTGATGAACTGGTCGGGCAGCAACTCGGCCATCTCAGCCTCGTTCAGGCGGATGCGCAAAATGTCCAGCGCATCTTCCGGCGACTCGCCGTAGGCCAGTTTCTTCTTGCCGTTCTTGAGTTGAAACAAATACATAAAGTGCGGGTTCGAGAAGCTGCTCATCGCATCACGCCTTCACCAGCGTTCCCTGGTAGAGATCCGCACCGCGGTTCACCTGCCCCAGACCTCGGTTGATCTCGCTGTCGTACTTGCCCGCCAGCAGTTCCCGGTAAAAGGCGTAGTTGACGCCCTTGACCTTTTCATCGTCTGGGAAGCGGTGGTAGTTGTCCTTCGACATCAGGCTCTTGCCTTCGGCGATCAACTGGAAGCCCAGCGCCGAACCGGGATAGGGTGCGTAGTAGGAGATCGACGGGAAGACGCGCTTCATGCTTTTGAGCATGCGCATCGTCTTGAACGCGTCCTCCGGCTCCTCGCCCGGAATGCCCAGCATGATGTTCGACCAGAACTTGGGCGGCTGTTCGCCCTTTGCCTCCAACTCGTCGCCGATGCGGTTCACCAGGTCGATGGCAAAGTAGTTGTCCTCTTCGGTGCACTCCTTGTTGAGCAGCTTAAGGATGCGGTCGCTGCCCGACTCAAAGCCGATGGAGATGGTGCGCCAGTTGGTCTCCTTCACCAGCGCCTCGAAGAGGTCAGGCCATTGGCGCACGGTGTCGGCGCGCCCGGCCGCCCAGTAGGGCCAGCGTTTGGTCTGGCGCGGGTACTTCTCGATCCATTCGCGCAGCCAGCGCGGGTTCTGAAAAAACATAGAGTCGTGGATCACCACCGAACCGACGCCATATTTGCGGTCCAGGTAATTCAGTTCTTCGATGACCTGGTCCACCGGCTTGCGCCCCATGTTGGGGATGTAGGAACTCTCGTTGCAGAAGACGCACTGCCACGGGCAGACGCGGCTCGTGATCAGCGTGACCACCGGGCCGGGACCCCAGCCGCACTCCGGCTCCAGCGGCCATTTCCACTTCCAGCGCCGCTGCATCTGCCAGCCCACCGGCTTGGGCCACAGTTCGCGGTCGATCATCGGCCATTCGGCCATGGACGCCGCGCCTACACCCTGCACCAGGCGAGGATAAGTCGCCGGGTCCTGCACCAATTCCACGATGGTTTTCTCACCCGGCCCCTGCACCACATGGTCGAAGGCGTCGATGGCCAGCATCTCGTCCGGCGCCACGGTGGCGTGCATGCCGCCAGCCAGCACAATACCGTTGGGGTTGATTTCCTTGAAAAGCTGCGCCGCCTTCAACCCCACCGGATAGGTGTAGCTGCGCACGTTCATGAGCAGCATCTCGTAGCCCTGCATCTGCCTGGCGAGTTGCTCCCACTTCGTCACCGCGCGGGTCGAGGCCAGGTCGGTCATGATGCCGGCCTGGTGCATGATCGTGCGCAGCAGGCCCAAGCCGTGGTCTTGCCACTGCTCGTGCGGCCCGCTGGGGTGCACCAGGTCGCCCAGGTCGCCCAGGTCGAGCCAGAGAATCTTGTTGTTGGCCTGCTTTTTCACCCACGGCCAGGAAATTGCCACGTCGTTTTGCCTCCCGCTCTTGGCACGGGGCAGGAAATGCGGCTGCACTCAACCTGCCAGCGTGCTTGATTGTAGCGGGAGTATAGCACGGAGGCGGGGGCGCGTCAATTATTATGAAAATTGTGAGAATTATTTGGAGGGCCAGAGGAAAATCGACGGAAGAGAAAACGAGTGGCACTCAAACCTGAGTGCCACTCGCTGTACTACCGGTTGCCCAGCTATTGCGTCACAACAACCTCAATCGTTTGCTCGTCACTTCGAAATCACGGGTAGATAGAGTGACTGTGTTCGGATCACATCCAGAATGGTCAGCACAGCCGCGCCCAGTTCACCCAGTGTTGCGTTCACAGGGGTTGTAAGCACTAGATTCACTCTACGCTCTTGTTGAGTGCCGATGTCATCAAGGATTGGCACCGAGAACGACTTCTCCGTTTCCCCTGGTGCATACACCAGCGTTCCACTTGTTATCGCATTCTCCGCTACCGTCTGAGCAGCATCGTCGCCGGCAGAATATTCAACCGTCACCGTGAAGCCTGAGGGAGCGCTGAGGTTGACGGTAATAACGATCCGACCGGCGTTTTCAGTCGCGCTGTACGCAGCAGACGAGAACTGTACGGTGGGCGGCGGGTCATCATCCATGACAGTCAGCGTTGCAAGAGAGGGGGCGCCAAGTGTTGCGTTGACAGGAGCGCGCAGGCTGAGTGGGATTAGCTCATCCGCTCCGTCGAGTGAGTTATCGGTAACTGGAATCACGAACGACTGCGTAGTTTCGCCTGGAGCGAAGCTCAATTGGCCAACAGCGTTTGTTCCGAGCGCATTTCCGCCAGTAGCGTATTCGACCGTCACTGTGAAGCCTGAGGGAGCACTAAGATTGACGGGAATGACGATCTGACCAGCGTTTTCGGTCGCGCTGTACGCAGCAGACGAGAACTGTACGGTGGGGGGCGGGTCATCATCCACGACAGTGAGCGTTGCTACAGTCATGGCGCCTAGTGTTGCGTTGACAGGATTGAGCAGAGTAAGTGGAATCGTTTCATCCGCTTCGTCAAATGTGTCATCGACAATTGAGATCGCGAACGACTGTGTAGTTTCGCCTGGCGCAAAACTCAACTGACCAGCAGCAGTTGTTGCAAGCGCATTGCCGCCAATGGCATATTCAACCGAAACTGTGACACCTGACTGTATGCTCAGATTGACCTCGACATTTGCTTGGCCTGCATTCTCGGAGATTGACTGACCGATATTGGTGAATCGTACTTCGGGAAGTACAAACGCTACTTGAGTGGTTGCAGAGACAGAACTAGCTACCGCAGTGACGGTAGCTACCCCCGCTTGGAAGCCAGCAGTGAGCGTTACTGTCACCATCCCATCACTATCTGTGAAAGCAGTTTCGTCTATGTTGCCCATACTAGTATCAAACGCAACGGCTTGACCGATGACTGAATTGCCGAAAGCATCCTGCACGTTCGCATTGATAACACTAATGCCAACTCCGTCGGCTACCAAAACGCTTGGATTCGCAGATACTGACACCGAACTTGGTGGTCCGAAATCAAGTATCCTTACAATGACAGGATTGTTCCGCCCGATCAAGATACCTGGCGATGCTGTGAGCCTGACTAAAAATGTCTCACCTATTTCTGGCAGGCTATCTTTGTAAATGGGGATTACAATGATGGCATTTGTTTGACCGGCGGGAATTGTAATTGCACCGTTCACTGCTGTGTAGTCGGCTCCTGCCGTTGCAATCCCATCTTCGGTCGCAAATGTTAAGTCTATATTGCTTGTCGGGGTAGTGTTCAATGTGACAGTGATTGTTACTTGTCCCTCATCTTCGATTACGTCAATGGTCTTTGCCTCAAAATCAGCTTGGGGCAGAGCACCTTCAAAATCAAGATATCTGTAGAGATTGGTTGTATAGACACGTTCGATAGTTGCCGACGTGTTGCCTCCACTGGTTTGGTAAACGGAAAGATCTCGGAGTAAATAAGGTCCGTCCTCTGCATTGACAGCAATGCGACTGGCATCGAACAGGAACTCCATCGGTGTTGCGTTGTCAAGCCATCCTGCGCCCACAAACCAGCCAATTTCAACACCATCTCCATCGACAAGTCTGGCATTCCAGCTATAGTCACCCGGGAAAAGCACATTGAGATTTACCAGAACTTTCAGGTGGTCAAACTTGCCGTTACCAGTAGTGTCAATGCCTCCATCACTGCCGCTCACAATGCTTAATGCCGTACCTTCAAACGCGTTGGATGGGTATCCAGCAGTGTCATAGACATCTACAGTTGAATCTACTACGTAGTCGCCGCCAGTTTGGTCATGCAGCTTGATATCTGTGAACGCAAAAGGTCCATTCACACCATGCTGACGAATAGTCTGACCGTCAAAGAGCAATGGAAACACGTGTGCGCCTGGAGCAAGCTGTCCTTGTCCACTATCCCGAGAGGAATAGCTTGCGCTGGCAACAGTTTGGCCATCAATATCAACAAGCCTCCCAGTTACATAAAAATCGCCCGCGACTTGACTATTGACAGGAACGTTGATAGTCAGGTTATCAAACAATCCATTGCCGTCAAGATCGGGTGTCTCTTCGTATATCCCTGGCTGGAGGGTAGCAGTTTGCGCAGCAACAGAAAATGAAGTATTTCCAATACGACGTATGCTTGCAGACTCAGTCATCCCTGTGCTGCGTGTACCTAGAATCTGGCCTATGACTTCGACTAGCACAAGACCACGATGCTCAGGCGCCGCGAATTGTGCAGTGTGAACACCGTCGCCGCCAGTATCGTCGCCATTGGTACCGTCATCGCGGAAACTTATGGCGAACACAGTTGTAGAATAGCTGACCGTACCTGTGACAGCGGACGCGGGAATAGTAGTTTGACCGTCAAGCAGTGTTGCATACAACTGGACTGGTTCGCCAGGATGATAGGCGCCGTGTTCTGCCCCTACAACGATTATCACAGATGACTCTGCTTGAACCATGAGTCCAACGTAGTTTTCAAAGCCCGAAGCGACTACAGCTTGCCAAGAGCCAGCAACTGCTTCTGTCACTTCATATTTTTGCATCCAAACTCCTGATTCATTGACCGTCGTGTGCGTGATATTTAAACTGGCACTTGCTTCTGCGTCATCTATCGTTCGTCCGGTAGGATCAATCAAATGGAAGGAAACGGGTTCAGCACTCATGACTTGGAAGATTGAAGAAGCGTCGGAGATGAGTAACTGCGATATACGCGATTGCCCTGCTGTTAGCCGATACTCTTCACTGTAAATAACGGAGAGTGCTGCCTCGGTGTTCGCTGTAGTGATTTGAGGTAGCCGCGCGCTGAAGAATGGGCAACTACTTCGCGGATATAACGTCTGGTCAATATAGCTGAGAACACACTCGTATATTCCACGGTCTTGTTTGATTGTTCCATGATCAGTGAAACTGAAAACCCGCGTAACATTATGTGTGTTTGGTAGAGGAATGTTATCTGCCATCCACGGGAAAGTTGCGCTGGTCTTTGTTACAGCAAGGTCGCCAATTCCAAGAATGTCACCAACAAACGACAAAAACTGAGGCTCTGGTTGCGCGTTTGGGGTTGGGCTAACTCGATGTAAGTATTCGAAGTAGCTAGGTTCACAGGAAATCCACTCCCATGGTGCCCAAGGCCAATTCCGCCTACAGTCAGAGGAATAATTAACACTGATCATGACATCCTCTATCATGTCATTTACAGCAGACTTGCAACTGTTCTTCTTATCTTCGTCATTCCAGAATGTCAACTCACACTTCACTTTGGCGCCAAGTTCTTCGGATATGTTGATACCGTGATTAGGTGTTGCAAGGGTTATCAGACGCTCAACCTTCTTACGGGTGACATCACTATGACGCAACGCCCAACGAGCAAACAGCCCTCCCTTGCTATGACCAACGAGATTGATTTTATCTACACCAAATTCGGCAGCAGTTTCAGTTATTTCTCTTTCCAGTTGTAGTGCCGTCTCTGCGGTCGCCCCAATGCCATCGAAGAAGGTTACGGGTTCAGCCACAGGAATCCCATCTCTGTACAACAGGTTGTAAAAACCATCAGTCGGTTCGGTGAATCCATTTGCATTCCCTGTCCATCCGTGTACCAGGACGAATGGCCGAATCGGACTTGCGATTTCAATGGCACCCCAGTCAACTTCGATAGCCCAGTAGTCATTTCCCTGGCCGCAATCCGTGGTGTCAATCTCAACTTCAACCCTGTTTGATGCAGGCACAGGACGATTGCCGCCGATCCCTGCGGCAGTCGGAAATTTCAGGATGCCGATAGGAATACTGATACTCCATGTACTCCACCTGCTATCTCCGCTTGTCAGATTAGCCATATTTCCAAGAGGGTCAAGAATCGGGACATTGTTAATGAACACGTGGTCAATCTCTGGGCATGGCAAGGATTCATGATCAACGTCGTACACTAGAAGAAATAGCGTAGCTGTTTCAGGTAACAGCTTACTCTCTATCAAACTCCTGACAGTTGATTCGGACAGAAAGCCGGTTGAAGGGTCAGTTGATGCATCTGTAATCATTGGCGAATAGTACCGATCGATTTCTATGTCAAATGACAATCTGTGATTAGGTACTTCATAGCGATAAAGGTATTGATCAAGATACCCTCCCTGATCTGTAACAAATTTGGCATCTGTTTTTTCTGGTGGCGTATTCGGTCCATGACCATAATGTGTAGTGCTCAGGCTTCGTTGTTGCATCGGTGCATCCAACTCAGGTGATGTATCTTGGGCATGAATCGGCGCTAGAACCATTGTTCCGAACAAACCCAACACAAGAAACGCGAACAGTGATGCGATGGATCTGAGAATGAAGTGTTTCATAGATCTGATCTCCGTAGATTGTCAGGTACGAGTGTATCAGTAGTTTGTAGTCAGCGGAATGAAGACCCCGCGATGCAGATGGCATGCCTACGCTCAGGGAAATTGCGAACAAAGTGCTGGTTCAGGTGCACCTCCAAGTTACTAAACCGATTCCAAGGTGAAAACTACATGCCTCAGCCGACAGCAAATGTAGATCTCACCCTGGAATAAGTTTAGTGGTGTGTGACCCTCTCAATGCGAGGTCAAGTTCAATATGCTGCCGAAAGCAAACGACTATCGACTATGTGAACCCAATACAAGCATTCTGGGACTTCAGGCGGTGCGGTTCGGGCAGCCCATTTGCTTACCGAGGGAAAAACCGCCTGTCATTACGATCAATGCAACATTATTGCTGCACGCTTAACGCTAATTGAATATCACGTCGCAAACGGGTGTCATTTGTCCCGATTTTATCGGGACAAATGACACCATTGAGCCAAACGCGTGGATTTCGTGTCGCAACCAGGCTAGGTCAGGAAGTGGACGTCACTCCCGACAAGTCATTCAGCACCCCACCGCCTGGTTCATCTGGCGGATCTGCTTTCGCTTCGCAGATGGCGCCGCATTCGACGCCGAAATCGTCGACTATCATTGAATAAGGTGCGTATGATCAAGCAAGGATTGCCGGCCATTCATCCTGGTGAGTTTCTGGCGGAAATATTGCAGGAACTGGGCATCTCTCAAGCGCGCTTTGCGCGGGTTATCGGTGTTTCGCCCATGCGCGTGTCGCACGTTGTAAACGGGACTCGCCCGGTGACCGCGGAATTGGCGCTACGCCTCGGACGTGCGTTGGGGCAGTCGCCGCAGTACTGGCTCAATTTGCAGGCGAGTTACGACTTGAAGACCGCCGAAAGCGTCATGGGTGATAGGCTATCGGATGTGATCGAGTTGGTTCCAGTATAGTGAGAATGGTGCGCATCACTGCGTTGCGATCGCGGCGCGCCCGCCGCGCAAGACGTATTTCTGGACTTTGCCGGTCGCCGTCTTGGGCAGTTCGTCCACGAAAGTGATCCACTGGGGCGTTTTGAAGTGCGCCAGGCGATCATAGACAAACTGTTTCATCTCAGCCTCCGTGGCTTCTGCGCCGGGACGCAGCACGACAAAGGCATGGGGCGCTTCGCCCCACCGCTCATGGGCCATGCCCACCACAGCCGCCTCTTGCACGGCAGGATGACGCAGCAGCACGCCTTCGACTTCTACCGACGAAATGTTCTCGCCCCCGCTGATAATCACGTCTTTGAGTCGATCCCGAATCTGAGCATAGCCGTCGGGAAAGACGACCGCAGCGTCGCCGGTGTAGAACCAGCCATCGCGGATGGCCCTGGCCGTGGCCTCCGGGTCATTGAAGTAGCCCTTCATCACCACATTGCCGCGCACCACGATCTCGCCGATCGTGGCCCCATCGTGGGGCACTTCGCTCCCATCAATATCCACGACCCTGAGTTCGCCGGAGGTGATCAACTCGACGCCCTGGCGCGCCTTGATGGCCGCCCGCTCCGGGAGCGACAAGAGATCGTGTTCGGGGCGCGGTTCACAGATGGTGATGAAGGGTGAAGTCTCGGTCAGC
>JAPKMV010000029.1 GCA_026645635.1 Caldilineaceae bacterium | reverse complement strand
TGGATTGATCGGCTCGACCTCCAGATAGATGGTGTTCCAGCCGCCGTGCAGCGCAAAGGTCTGCGTGACGACTGCGCCCGCGCTGCTCCAGGTGGCAGCGGCTGCTGCCCTGCCTGCGCCGAACTCTGCGGCTGGCGCTGCTGCGCGCACAGTGTACGATGGCCCCAGCACAAGCGCCAGCACCATGAGGCCGACAGCGACGACAACAAAACCGCATATAATTCGTTTGCCCATAGGATGTTCGTTCCTCTGTGTCTGCGCCGGCCGTAACCTGGATCGGTTCAGACGAAAAGGGGCGATGGCCCCGGATAGACTACGCCGCTACGGCGCGTTGATCGACGGCAGAAAGACCGAGGTGCGGTCGGCAGTTGTTGGCCGCGGTGTGACCGTCGCGGTGCTGGTTGCCGTCGGCGATGTGGTGGCTGTGGGCGTTGTCGTGGGGGTTTCAGTCGGCGCCGCCACAAAGGTAATCACACCATTTTGCGCGGACACTGGCATGGCGATCCCTTGCGCGTCGGCGAAGGTGTCCACCGTCACACTCAAAATGGTGGAGGCAGCAAGGGTGGTCGTGCCGGTCGTCTGCCAGGTGATGGAAGCCATAGGCAGTTGGGCGCCGGTCGTCACGCTGATCCCGTCGGTCGCGATCACGTTGAAGCGCACCGTGTCGGCTGTCCCGTCGCCGTTCTGATCGAAGTGCAGGTTGTGAAATCCGGTTGGAAACGCCGGGTTGCGCTGGTAGGCCACGGGGATGATCTGCGCGGGGTCGTAAGCGACCCTCACGGTGGCCGCGCCCAGGTTTTGGACATTGCTGACATTGACCGGAAAGATGCGCGTCGCCCCGCTGAGGGGCAGTTCGCCGCTGGCCTGGCTTACAGTTGCGACCGTGTGGGGGCTGCTAAACAACCCAGCGGCGCCTGCGCTGGCATCAAACAGGCGCTGGCTCACCAATGTGGACTTGGCAAGCACTGCCGCACCTGGCAGGAGAAAGCAAACGATGACAGGCAGCGCGGCAAACAGGTACTTGAGCTTCAGCGTGCAGTGCGGACTTCGCAACAGATCACCCTGGGTTTCGCCCAACTTAGCTGATTGAGCCTGCATTGCTGGATGAATTGGCGCGCAGAGCAGGCAAACCAGCGGTGGCGTCTGGGCTACCGGTAGCCAAGCAAAACGGGTGGTTACCTGCGGAATCTGGCAAGCGGAGGAGGATTGTCGGACGCCCAAACAATGTGATCTATCTTACCAAAATGTAAGGCTGCTGTCAATCACGAACCAGAAAAAAAACGGCGAACGGCGGGTGCTTGCGGCCATTCACCGCCTGTTGTATAGTGCTGCGCAGCAAGCGGGCGCCCTGTTTCGGGAACAAGATCAGAGGCGCCGCACATCTCCAACGGCGCCATTGCGCACATCAAATTGCCCCATGCCAAACAACGAAGGAGTGCTGACTTGTCAAGGACTTCGATTTCAGAATTGTCGGTGCGCGCCGCTGTCGCCCGCATCGGTGACGACGACCACTGTCAGGCCGGCGGCGCCACCGCGCTGAGCGCGGCTTTGGCGGCCGCGCTGGCCCAGGCCACCGCCAACAGCACCTTGGCCTATGACGCCGCGCCGGCGCATGCGGACGCCGCCCAGGCCATGCAGCGCATGATGGCCGCCGCCCGCGCCGACTTCCTGCGCCTGGCCGACCAGGACGCTAATGCTATCATGGAGTTCGTGGCGCTGGAGGCGCGGGGGGAAGTGCTTACCGGCTATGCGCTGCTGTGCGACGGGCCGCGCGACATGGCCGCGTCAGCCATCGCCGCGGCCCAGGCCATGCAGGATTTCCGCGCCCACGTGGGCGAGCGCTCCCGCGACGACCTGGAGTTCGCCATCACGTTGATGGCCGGCGCGGCGCGCAGTGCCCTGCTACTGCTTGACAGCAACCTGCGCATCTGGCCGCTGCCGGAACTGGTTGCGGAGTATGAACCGGCGCTGGCTGACCTGCGCGACAGCCTGGCCATGCTCCAACCCGTGGCGCGCATTCGTGGGCAGTAGGTGATCCCTACCGCCGCAGGCGGGGGTCGAGCACATCGCGTAGACCGTCGCCCACCAGGTTGAAACCGGCGACGGCAAAGAGCATAGCCATCGCCGGGAAGAAGGTGAGCCACCAGTGGGTGGTGATGTAATTGCGCCCTTCGGAGATCATCACGCCCCACTCCGGCGTCGGCGGCTGCGCGCCAAAGCCGATAAAGGAGAGGCCGGCCACCGCCAGGATCACCGTGCCCATCTCGAAGCTGGCCTGCACGAGCAGCGGCGAAAGCGTATTGGGGAAGAGATGGCGGCGCAGGATCAGACCGTGGCTGGCGCCCACCGAGCGGGCGGCGAGCACGAACTCGCGGTCGCGCAGCACGAGCACCTGGCCGCGGATCAGGCGCGCATAGACCGGCCACGTCACCACGGCTACGGCGATCAGCGCGTTTTGCAGGCTCGGCCCCAGCGCGCCGGCAATCGCCATCGCCAGGATCAGGCTGGGGAAGGCAAAGAAGATGTCGGTGACGCGCATCAGCGCCTCGTCGAGCCAGCCGCCGACATAGCCGGCCACGATGCCAACCAGCGTCCCCACCAGCCCGGCCATGATCACCACACCCAATCCCGCGCCCAGCGAAATCCGCGCGCCGTAGAGCATACGGCTGAAGATGTCGCGCCCCAACTTGTCGGTGCCCATCCAGTGTTCCGCTGAAGGCGGCGCCAGGCCATTCGGGATATCCTGGGCCAATGGGTCAAACGGCGCCAACAGAGGCGCAAAAACGGCGAGCAAGGCAAAGAGAAGGATGACCAGCAGGCCGAAGACCGCGGTCTTCTCCTTCGTAAACCGGCGCAGCATCAGCGCATTCGGCGACAACACGCGGCGAGTTGGAATGGGTGCGGCAGAAGCGGTTGCTTGCATGGTCTAGTGTGTCCGGACGCGCGGGTCGATCACCGAGTAGCCGATGTCCACCAGCGTGTTCACCAGCGGATAGATGACTGCGGCCACCAGCGCCACACCCATGACCGCCGGGTAATCCAGCGTCGTCACCGAGGTCGTGGCGTAGCGGCCAATGCCCGGCCAGTTGAAGATGGTCTCGGTAAGCACGGCGCCGCTCAGCAGGCTGCCAAAAAGGATGCCGATGATGGTCAAAATCGGCGGCAGCGCATTCTTGAACACATGCCGCCCCACCACCAGACGCTGCGCAAGCCCCTTGGCCTTGGCCGTGCGCACGTAATCCTGCCCCAGCATCTCCAGCATCGACGAGCGGGTCATGCGCAGCAGCACCGCGGTGGAAAACAGCCCCAAGGTGATGGCAGGCAGAATCAGATGGGACACGGCGTTGCCAAAGACCAGCCAGTTGCCCGTCAGCAGCGCGTCGACAGTGTACAACCCTGTGATATTCGTGGGCGGCTGCACGGTGGAGTCGAGCCGGCCGGGGCCGGGCAGCCACTGCAACTGCCGGTAAAAAACGCCCAACAGCACCAGACCGACGTAAAAGATCGGCATGGCGCCGCCGATCAACGCCAGGATGCGGGCGCCGCCGTCGATCCAGGTGTTGCGGTTGAGCGCGGCCAGGATGCCCAGCGGAATGCCGATCAGGATGGTCACGAACAAGGCCGCCAGCGTCAGCTCGATGGTGGCGGGCAGATAGTCGCGCAGGTCGTCGGCGACCGCGCGCCGCGTGCGGATCGACGCGCCCAGGTCGCCTTGCAGCATGCGCCCCATGTAGATGGCGTACTGCGTCACCACCGGCTGATCCAGACCAAGCTGCTGGCGGTACGCCTCGACCTGCTCGTTGCGCGCGTTCGACCCCAGCGCTGCGGCCACCGGATCTGCCGGCACCAGTTGCGCCAGAAAGAAGGTCAGCAGCGAGACGCCGAATATGACGAAGACGAGACCGCCCAGGCGGCGGATGATGAAGGTGGTCATGAGTAGAGAGTAGAGAGTAGAGATTGGAGATTGGAGATTGGGAGATTGGGAGATTGAGGTCGCGGTGGGCGAAACCCAATCTCCAGTCGCCAATCTCTTAATCTCCTAATCTCTTAATCTCCCAACCTTTCCTACTGCCTGCTGATCAGCCAGAAGCTGATGGTCGGCGAATCGGTCGGATCGTAGATGAAGCCCTGAATGTCGTTGCGCACGGCGTAGACGCGCGTCGGCTGGTAGAGCATGGCGTAGGGGCCATTGTTCTGCACGTATTCGACCAACTCGCCGTAGAGCGCAGTGCGCGTGGCCGGATCAAGTTCGGCGGCGGCGCGGCGGCTCAGGTCGATGGCGGTGGCGTCGTTCCAACTGTTGCGCCAGGCCAGCGACTGCGCCTCATAGTTGGCGAAGGGCGTGCCGTTGCCATCCGGGTCCGGGAAGTCAGGACTCCAGTTCATCAGCAGCATGGGCAGTTCCTGGGCGCGATACTTGGTCAGCAGTTCCGACTGTTGCAGCAATTGGATCTCCAGGTTGATGCCGATCTGCGCCAGGTCAGCCTGGATCGAGGCCGCGATGGTCGCCCAGTCGACGCCGCCGGGTGCGGTGGCGGTGGCCACCGTGAAGGGGATCACCGCGCCTTCGGTCACGCCGGCATTGGCAAAGAGTGCCTTGGCCTGCTCCAGGTCCTGGGTGAAGGGATTGGTGCCCGTGTGACCGGCAAAGCCCATGGGGATGATCTCCTGCACCAGTTCGCCGTTGCCGCCCAGCAGGGTGATGATGTTGTCGTAGTTGATGGCGTAGCGCAGCGCCTGGCGCGCATCCGGGTTGTCGAAGGGCGGCATGGTGGCGTTGACCGAGACGTAGGCCAGGATGGTGTTGAGCGCCTTGACCAGCGAAACGTCGGGGTTGCCTTCCAGCGCGGCAGCCTGTTCCGGGCCGAGTTCCTGCACGATGTCGGCGTCGCCAGTTTCGACCGCCGCCTGACGGTTGGCCACTTCCGGCATGTTCTGCATGATCACGCGCTTCATGGCCGGCGCGGCGCCGCCCCAGTAGTTGGGATTGGCGTCGAGCACGACATCCACGCTGCGGTTCCAACTCGACAGCGTGTAGGGGCCGGAGCCAGCCGAGTTGTCGTTCAGCCAGGATTCACCAAAGTCGGCGCCCAGGTTCGGCTCGACCGCGGCCTTCTCCACCACGGCGGTCGTCACGAAGGTCAGCACGGAGAGACAGACCTGCGGGCTGAGCGCAATGGGAATCTTGACTTCCAGCGTGGTCGCGTCGACTGCGGTCACGTTGCCTTTGCTGATGCCGCAGACTTCCGTGACCAGGAACGCCGGCGACTTGTTGATGTCGATCACCCGTTCCCACGAGAAGACGAAGTCTTCAGCGGTGACCGGATTGCCGCTGGCGAAGGTGGCGTTCGGGTTGAGCTGGAAGGTCATCTTCCACATGTCGCCGTCTTCGACGATTTCCCAGGACTCAGCCAGCAGCGGCACGAGTTCTGGCTCGCCCGGGTTGAAGGAGACCAGGGTCTCGTAGATGTTGCCGGCCGTTTGCGTGCCGCCAAATTCATAGACCACAGCCGGGTCGAGGGTGATCAGATCGGTCATGTCCGCGGCGAAGACGAGCGTGTTGGCGCGGGTGAGTTCGTCACTCGGCGCGGCGGCTGCCTCTTCCCCTGCGGCCGGTGCGCTGGCCGGCGCAGCCGCAGGGGCACAGGCCGAGAGCAACAGGCTCAGGATCATCAGGACGCCCACCCAGCGCAGCGCGCGGCGGGTATTGAGTACAGACATACGGTTTCCTCCTTGAAAAGACCAGGTTGAACGGTACAGGTTGTGAACACTACGCTGGGGAAAATGGTGTGGACCGCCAACTGCTGCCTTCGGCATGCCATCCACGATACTGCGCGCCATTATAGCGCAACTGCGGTGGGTGGCAAGCAGCCAGATAGCAGATGTCGAATCTGCTATCGGCGGGTTGTCGTTGCGCCGTTGAGAAGCAGTTTGTGAAGGGAGGTGACTTTACAAATAGGCTCTGAGAAAACCCCTGGTTCCCACGGTGGGTGAGCTTAGTAGGGTACGGTGACCCGCGCCAGGAATGCCGCTGCCAGGGCTGCGTCGCCGCTGATCGCGGCGTTGGTCTCGGTGGCGGTGATGCGGCCGGACGCCAGCAGGCTGAAGTCGTAGACATCCAGCGTGACGGTGCAAGCCGGCTCACCCGGCGCGCCCAGATGAAAGACGCCGCCCGCAACGCCGGTGAGCACCAACTGCACCGGGCGCTCCAACTGCTTGTCCAGCGCCTGCGCCAGATCGCGCACCACCAGCGCCACGATGCGACCATCGTGGTAGGGTGTGGCCACCATCTCCTTGCCGGTCGCCGCGCAGAGGTCGTAGCGATGCATCCACTGGTCGCGGGTGTAGATGGTGTCGGTCAGGTAGTGGAGCGGCGCCGTGCCCAGCGGTGGCCCCAGCGGCAGGCGCAGATTGCGGAGCAGGGCCGGCAGCCGCTGCCGCGTCCGCGTCGCTTGCGGCGCAACTGTGCGAAATTCGGCTACCAGTTCGGCGGGCGTACGGTCGGCGCGGTCCAGGATCTGCCGTTTGTTGATGCCATCCACCTGCTCCCCTGTTTCGTTGAGGTAGGGGTTCTGGATAATCTGGCGGCGGAACTCGCCCCAGCTCGCCCAGCCCGCACAGGCGCCGGCCAGATGCGCCACCATGTCGCGCACGGTCCAGGCCGTGCAATAGGTTCGCTGCTGCCAATCGTCGCCGTCCAGCGCCTCCAGTACGGCAAGCAGCCGGGTGTACTCGGTCTGCGCCAGGAGGGCGGCTTCGCTGTGAGTCAGCGCCGGGATCGCGTGTGCGGGGCGCGCCGTGGCGTCCGGTCCGGCGCCAGTCATCATCGTCAATGCTGCGGTCATCTTGCTTCTCCTTGTAAACTACAGAAATGCGCTTCAGAATCCAGGGTTTCAGGTGTCTTGGTTTCTATCACCTCGGTCACCGCTCAGGCGTCATCCACAGATTTCACAGATTGCACAGATGCACGAGCCGGGAATCTGTGTAATCTGCGCAATCTGTGGATCGTCTTGTCTCCGAGGGTTGGTAGCTACTCAACTCGCTCCAACTGCCATGCCGTTACAAACAAATCGACTGCGTGGTCGGCCAGGCGGCCAAAACGTCCTTCGCCCACCGGCAGTTCGGGGTTGTTGGCGAGATGCATGGCCGTGACGCCATACATCATGGCGATGACCAGATCGCCCGCCTCCTCCAGGCTGACCGGCAGCGTCACGCCGGCCTGGGCCAACGCAGCGCCAAGCTGACGCTGCGCCTCCGCCAGTTGCCCCAGGCTGACCGCCATGCTTTCCGCAGACGGGGTGAAGCCGGGCACCGGGCGCTGAAACATCAACTCGAACAGGTCGCGGTTTTCGTAGCCAAACTCCATGTAGGCCAGGAACGCGCTGCGCAACTGCTCCACGGGTGAGCCAGTGGCCGCAGGCCGTTGGTTCATGCGCTGGCCAAACGTCAGATAGCCGCGGCGGAAAAGCTCGTCGTAGATGGCCTCTTTGCTCGCAAAGTAGGTGTAGAGCGAAGGCGGCTGCATCCCCAGTTGCCGGGCGATGGCGTTGAAGTTGAGCGCAGCGACGCCCTCGGCCTGCATCATCCGGCGTGCGATGGCCAGGATTTCTTCCACAACCTCTTCATGTTGGCGGCGCTGGCGTTGCCGCCGCGTCAAGATTGGCTCGATCATTGGTTTCCTAATTTTATTTGTTTTTACTAATGATATTAGGTAAAATTAATGATATTAGATTACTTTGATTTTGTCAACCCCCAATTTTGCGAATCAGCACCACATCTTCTCGTTCGGCCACGAATTTGACGCTTGACAATCTTTCCGTCACGCTTCATGCTATAGCAAGCTGCGGGCGGCGCACACCCCATACACCGCGCCAACGTGCAGCGAATTTGCCGAATCCCTAATCGAATTTCTCTTCAAGCAAAGTGGGAGGAACAATCGAATGTTGACCGAATATGACGTGCGCCAGGCAGTGGAGTTCGAGAGCCATGACGCGCCGGTGCTCAGTGTCTACCTGAATGTTGATCCGCATCGCCGCACGGTCGAGAAGTACAAACTCGCGCTGCGCAACCTGCTCGACAAGGCGCAGGACGCCGACCCGGAAGATCTCAAGCGCGTCCAGAACTATATCGAAATGGGCTACAACCGCCAGGGGCGCGGCGTGATCCTCTTTAGCTGCGCCAAGAAGGACTTCTGGTGGGCGCAGAACTTTGCGGTGCCGGTGGAAGATACGGTCTTTGTCAGTTTCCGGCCCTACGTGCGCCAGTTGGCGCGTTTGCTGGATGTCTACGAGCGCTGCGGCGTCATCCATGTCGACCAGGAAGGCGCGCGGCTCTACACCTTCAACCTCGGCGTGCTCGAAGGCGCTGACGGCTACATCGGCGAAGAGGTGAAACTGCACCGCAGTGGCGGCTGGGCCAACCCGCGCATCCAACGGCATGAACTGGAGCAGGCGCGCAAGAATTTGCAGGATGCCGCCGAAGTCGCCGAAGAGTTCTACCGGAACACCGCGACGCGGCGGCTGATCCTGGCCGGCACCGACAAGAATGTGGCCCGGTTCCGCGACCTGCTCAGCAACCGGCTGCGCGCCATGGTGATCGGCCAAATCAGCGCCGATGCCAACGCTTCACCCAACGACCTGCGCGACAAGGCGTTGGAACTGGCCGACACGGCCGAGAAGCGCGAGTCCGCCGCCACCGCCGACCGGGTGGTCGCCAGCGCACAGGCAGGCGGCAATGCCGTGCTTGGCCTGGCCGACACGCTCACCGCGGTGCAGCACGGCCGCGCGTCCCACGTGGTTGCGCTCGCCACCTATGCCCAGCCCGCCTATCGCTTTGTCGACAGCGGCCACATCGTGCTCGACTTGACAGAGGACGCCGACTTGCAGAGCGGTCGCGTGCAGAACCTGCCCGACGCAGTGGAGAGCTGCCTGCGCCGCGCCCTCGCCCAGAACATTGGCGTCACTGTGCTCGATCAGCACGCCGGCCTGGAACGAGCGGGCAAAATCGGCGCGCTGACACGATACTGATGGGATATGAAAAATGTACGAGATCTTGCTCACCCCCAATGCAGAGATCGACCTGGAGACATTTGCAGTTTACGAGCAGCGCGTGATCGTCGATGCGATGGAGGCGCATCTTGCCGCTGAACCGTTCAGGGAAACCAAGCGTCGTAAACAGTTGCGATCCAATCCCCTTGCACCGTGGGAACTTCGCGTGGGTAACTATCGAGTTTTCTACACGGTTGACACGCCCTGGACTGTTAAAGTTCTGGCAATTGGCGTGAAGCGCCATAATGACCTGTACATTCGGGGAATGAGGGTTGAATTATGATTCTGCTAGACTTGAAGAAACGTCCAATGCAAGTGAGCCAGCCGCGCTGAGCCTTACTGCGATCAGGGAGCGTCTTGACTCTGTGACGTCAGAATAGACCGCGGATTTGGCGGATTGCGCGGATTCATTTACTCCAGGTGAAATCCGCCGCATCCGCCTAATCCGCGGTCTATCCTGTTCGTTCCTCCCACATTTGCGTTGCGTTAGCAGTTGCCCGGTTCGGAAGATTCGTTACGCCGCACGTTCGCCGGTTGACGTAGAACATGAGAGAGAAAATACGACAGTAGTGGCTGCGGCAGCGCCCCTCGTAACTCGCCCCTCGCCTCTACGCTCAATCAGGAGAATGACGACACACTATGATGCGATTTGACCGATTTACGGAAAAGGCGCAGGAAGCGGCCATGCGCTCCTATGAAATCCTGCAGCAGTACAAGCATACGCAGGTGGACACCGAACATGTCTTCCTCGCGCTGCTGGGACAGGATGGCGGCGCGGTGCCGCAGATCATGAAGCAGCTCGACGCGCCGGTGGCGGAGATGGTGCAGAAGCTCACCGCCACGCTGGAGAACATGCCGCGCGCCAGCCTCAACCCCTACGCCAACAGCAACACCGCGCAGGTCTTCATCACCCCACGCCTCAAGCGGATCATGGACATCGCCTACGAAGAGGCGATGAAGCTCAAGGACGAGTACATCAGCACCGAGCACATGCTCCTCGCCATTGCCAGCGAACGCAACACACCCAGCGCCACCATCCTGCGCGAGGCGAGCATCACCAAAGAGCGCATCGCCGACGCCGTGCAGCAGGTGCGCAACGGCCAGCGCGTCACCGAACCCACCGCCGAGAACAAGTACCGCGTGTTGGAAAAATATGGCCGCGACCTGACCAAGGCTGCTGCGGACGACAAGCTCGACCCCGTGATCGGTCGCGAACTGGAAGTGCTCCGTGCGATCCAGGTGCTGGCGCGGCGCACCAAGAACAACCCGGTGCTGATCGGCGCGGCCGGCGTGGGCAAGACCGCCATCGTCGAAGGGCTGGCGCAGAAGATTGTCAACAAGGACGTGCCCGATTTGCTGCTAGGCAAGCGGGTCATTTCCCTCGATCTCGGCGCGCTGGTCGCGGGCACGCGCTTCCGCGGCGAGTTCGAGGAGCGGCTCAAAGCCTGCATCGAGGAAGTGCAGCGCAGCGAGGGCGAGATCATCCTCTTCATCGACGAAATGCACACGATGGTGGGCGCGGGCAACGCGGCAGGCGCCATGGACGCCAGCAACATGCTCAAGCCCGCTCTGGCCCGCGGCGAACTGCGCTGCATCGGCGCAACGACGTTGGACGAGTATCGGGAGCACATCGAGCGCGACTCGGCGCTGGAACGCCGCTTTGCGCCGGTCTACGTGGACGAGCCGAACATCGAAGACAGCATCGACATCCTGCGCGGGCTGCGAGCGCGCTACGAAGAGCATCACAGCGTGCGCTTCGACGACGAGGCGCTGGTGCAGGCGGTCAAGCTCAGCCACCGCTATGTGACCGACCGCCGCCTGCCCGACAAGGCCATCGACCTCATGGATGAGGCTGCGGCCAAGCTGCGCGTGGCCATGTTTGGCATGCCGCTGCGGCTCAAGGAGATGAAGGCGCAGCTCGACCAACTGCGCATCGACGAGGAGAAAGCCTGGGAGCAGCGCGACTACGAAAACGCAGCCCGCTTCAAGGCCGACCGCATCCGCGTCGAGGAAGAATTGAACACCGAGATCGCCCGCTGGCGCGAGGAGTCCGACCTGGACGAGATCGTGGATGCGCGCGACATCGCCTCCGTGGTGAGCACGTGGACCGGCATCCCCGTCAACAGCATGTTGCAGACCGAAACCGAGAAGCTGCTCGACATGGAAGATCACCTGCGTCTGCGCATCGTCGGCCAGGAGCAGGCCATCGAGGCGGTGAGCGATGCGATCCGCCGGGCGCGCAGTGGGCTGAAGGATCCCAAGCGCCCCATCGGCACCTTCCTCTTCTTGGGGCCGACCGGCGTGGGCAAGACCGAGTTGGCGAAGGCGCTGGCCGGCTTCATGTTCGACGACGACGACGCGCTGCTGCGCATCGACATGAGCGAGTACCGCGAGCCGCACACGGTGAGCCGTCTCTTTGGCGCTCCTCCCGGCTATGTGGGCTACGATCAGGGTGGCCAGCTCACCGAGCAGGTGCGTCGCCGCCCCTACCAGGTGATCTTGTTCGACGAGGTGGAGAAGGCGCACCCGGATGTGTGGAACGCGCTCTTGCAGATCATGGACGACGGCCGCCTGACCGACGGCCAGGGGCGCAGCGTGGACTTCCGCAACACGGTGGTGATCATGACCAGCAACGTCGGCGCCGAGGTGATCAAGCGCGGGCCGCTGGGCTTCATGACCCCCACCTATGACGAGGGCAAATACAGCCAGACCGAGTACGGCAACCAGCTCAAGCGGCTGTTCCGGCCCGAGTTCTTGAACCGCATCGACGAGATCATCGTCTTCGAGCCGCTCAACCGTGACCAGATTCGCCGCATCGTGCTGCTGCTGATGAAGGATATCAGCAACCGCATGGAAGAACTTGGCTTCACCGTGGAGTTGTCCGAGGCGGCGGCGGATCATGTCGCCGAGATCGGTTATGACCCGAGCTACGGGGCGCGTCCGCTGCGCCGGCTGCTACAGCGCCGCGTGGAGAACGAACTGAGCAAGCGGCTGCTGCGCGGCGAATATCGCACGGGCGACTACGTGCTGGTCGACTTCGACGCCGGCGCCGAGGGCGACAACAAGCTCACCTTCACCCTCAAGGAACAGGCGCCCATCGCAGTGGAATTGCCGGTGACAACCGAAGTGTAGGCGTGGCCTGGAAAAGTCGTAGGTGCGGTTTTCAACCGCACGGAGCCGCGGGAGCGGAGATCCGTGCGGTTGGAAACCGCACTTTCGGTGATGATGGCGGCGGCCGGAGTGGGGGGCGGAGATCCGTGCGGTTGAAAACCGCACCTACGGTGATATTGGCGGCGGCCGGAGTGGGGGCGGAGATCTGTGCGGTTGGAAACCGCACCTACGGTGATGATGGTGGCGGCCAGGGTGGGGGCGGAGATTTGTGCGGTTGAAAACCGCACCTACGGTGATGATGGCGGCAGCCGGAGTGGGGGCGGGGATTTGTGCGGTTGGAAACCGCACCTACGGTGATGATGGTCGCGCCACGAATGGCAGCCACACCTGCGGCGGCGCCGCTGCCGGCACAAGTGTGAACCGGGCCGCGCTCACCGAAATCGTCACCGTGAACTGATCTTCCTCGCTCTCGTCGCTCAGCGTCAAGCGCGCGCTGCCATCGGCGGGCAATAGATACACGCCCAGGTCGATCCAGCCGTCGCGCGCGGCCATTTGGTCGACGATCTGCTGCGTCGTCCCGGCGGCGTGGTGAATGGTGTAGATGGCGCTGCTGCTGTCCGCAGTCAGCACGGCGGTGGGGCATTCCCAGTCCGCCGCAGGATGGTCGGGCAGATAAACCTCGACCCGATAGAGACCGGCAGCCGGCAACTGCGGCTGCCAGGCGCCGCTGTTGACCACCGGCGGCGGGGGCGCGCCGACGCGACGATTGAGCGTCAGGTATGCCGGATAGCCGCGGCGGTTGATGTAGCGATGCCAAGCGGTGCGACAGAGGTTGCCGTCGTCGGCCGGCGTCAACGTTGGCTCTTCCACCACCACCGTGTTCGAGATAGTGTGGCCGCGGGTCAGGTCCGCCACCGGGCCTAATGCTACATTGGCGTCGATGTTGAGCGTCACTTCCCCCCAGGTTTCGTCGTGGCCGCCGGTGTATTGGCGGATGCGCTGCTGATTCACCCAGAGGCTGTTGGCGACGCACGGCACATCCCAGACCGTCATCGCAGGGTCATAGCCGGGCCGCACCCAATGCGCCATCCACACCGCATCGGGCGGGGCTTCCTGGGCGTAGAGGCCGATGCTCGGCCAGCAAGCTGCAGCATACAAACCCGCCAGGCTGCCGCTGGCGCGCAGCTCCGTGCTCCAGCCGCGCACAAAAGCCTGCGCCGCCGCAACGCAGGCCACATCGGTGTCGTCGAACGCTTCCAGGTCATAGTAGATCACCGTGCCGGGGTGCTCCGCCGTGGTCAGCCCCAGCGTCTCCGCCGTCGCCAGCGCCTGGGCGGCTTCCTGTCGCCCCTGGGCAAAGGCCGTCGTCACGTCGGCGTCGAACTTGATCCGGTAATCGCTGCACGGCGCCTGGGGGCCAACCCAGGTGGGAATGAAGCGCCAGCCGGCGTCGCTCAGCCCGGCCAACAGCTCACGGTGCAGGCTGCGGTTGGCGCACGCCCGCATACTCCCCCCGATGTAGAGATTCACGATCCGGTAAGGGCTGGCGGCGCGCCAGGCGGCCAATTCCGTGGGGCTGGGCAGTTCACAGATGTCGAAGGCCGCCCCTTCGCCGATGGAGACCAGGTCGAGGGCCGGGGCGGGCGCCGGGATCGTGGCGCCAACGCTGGCTACGATGGGCGCGCACGTGGGCAGCGCTACGGTCTGCCACTGCTGGCCGCCGTCGTGGGTGCGCAGCAGCCGCCTGCCGTTGTCCAACGCCCACCCCTCGGCCGCTGTGGCAAACACGGCGCGAGTG
>JAPKMV010000299.1 GCA_026645635.1 Caldilineaceae bacterium | reverse complement strand
GAAAAACAGAGGAGTTCTCCATGTAAGTTCTCTGCGTTTCTCTGCATCTCTGCATCTCTGCGCCTTTGCGTCAAAGTGGGGTGACTTTACAAACAGGCTCTCAGCTCGACTTTGTCCATTTGCCGGCACAGAGCCACAGTGGTGCGACGGTTACCAGAGGCGAATTATTTGCACGTCGCTTTTATATATGACATGCAGATAATTCACTGCTCGACTTGGCCCTCTCCTACAGGAGAGCCAAACAGAATGGACAAAGTCGAGCTCAGAGAAAAGACGATCCACAGATTGCGCCTGAGTAACTACAATTCCCGAATGTGTATTTGGTTAATGGCAGCGCGGGATGTGAGAAGGATCTTACGCGTTGGGTGCTCCAAGCAGCAGCGCGCCGATGGCGGTGGCATAGCCGGGGCGCTCCACCAATTGCAGTTCGGCCGCATAGTACTGCCCCACCAACCCGACGATGTGGCGGAAGGAGGCCATGTCGAGCATGTGGCCGATCATCACGACCTGGCTGCACGCCTGGGCGCGGGCCGCGTTGATCGTGATCAGCGCGATGGTCTGGGCGATCAGATTCACCAGCGCCGCCGCCAGATCTTCGCGGCTCACAACGCCGTCGAAGCTGGATCGCCCCAATCGCCCAAAGTTGACCGCGGTGGCGTCTGCCGGCAGCGAACCGATTGGGCCGGTGATCACGTCGGCCAGGCTGAGGTCGGCGCCGTTGCGGTCGCCCGCGGCAGCCAGCGCCTCAATCGCCAGCGGGTCCATCGTGCCGAGAAGCAGCCGTGCCAGGCCAAGCATCGTTCCACCGCCTACGGCCGTGCCCGAGACGTGAGCATAGCTGTCACCCTGCGCCTTGATCAACGCCGTGCCGGAGCCGCAGCTCGCCACCATCAGCGGGGTGTCGCGTGCGTCGCCTTCCAGCCCGAGCAGCGCCTGCCCGCCGCGCCCGATGGCCTGCACTTCGTTGACCTTGACCACGGCAGTGCGCCCCACTCGTTCCGGCAGGACGCGGTGCCGTCCGCCCGTGACGGCCAGATGCGTCAGGTCATCCAGGTCGACGCCGCCCGCGGCCAGCAGCGCACGCACGCTGGCCTCATCCGGGTCGGTCTGGTAGCGCTGGCTCCAGGTGTACAGTTCGCCGCCGCGGCGCACGACCACGTCGGTGTTGCTGATGCCGAAGTCGATGGCGGCTGCCAGGGCATGAGGGGAAAGATCGCTACTGCGCATCATGGCTAAAGTTTCCAGAGCATCGTTCTTGGTGAATGGATTGAAACAGACAGGGATATTTTATCACATTCGAGTGCGCCCCAAACTTGAAGTACGTCCGGCAACGTCCCGACAACGCCTGCCTGCTACCGTAGTTCCAGGAGGTGTAGCTCTTATGACGACCACACAGAAGACTTATACGCAGGTCAACGGCGCCGACAGCTCCTCGACGGCAGCGCTGAAACTGCCCGATCCACACAGCATCGGCAACCTGGCGCAGATCGCGCGCGACGCGCTGAGCATGGTCCCGCCGGCTTACGGCTGCTCGATCTTCGGCCTGCCGACCACCTGGCTGCCGCCCCATCGCCGCTTCTCCGAGTTCAGCCTGCTCAGCCCGTGGCGGCCGCTGCGGGCGGTTCGCTACCTGCAACATGCGCTGCTCCCCACACTGCCGCGGACGCCGCCAACCTTTTCGCCGCCTTGGGTCAACGACTTCTTCTGGCAGCCGTCGGTGATCTTGCAACGCCCCGACCAGTACGGCAGTTACACCTCATTCCCGGCGGAAGCCTGGTTCTTCATCAACGGTATTATGACCGACGACGCCGTGGCGCAGGTGAATGCCGCGCTGCTGGCCGAACTCTTCCACCGCCCGATCACACTGATTCAGAACTCAACCAGTTCCCTGCTCGCCGATCTGCTGCAGTGTGCGTTGGACAAGGCCGGTTGGCGCATCACCGAGCCGGTGACCAAGACGCTGCCGGCGATCTACGACGCGCTCAAACGCCCCGACAAAACGCGCGTCGTCGTCATCGCCCATTCCCAGGGCACGATCATCGCCGCGGCGGTGCTGCACCTGCTGAAACGGCTGACGCAGCCCTCTGCGCGGCGGGGACTGGCGCCAGTAGCCGCCTACGCACCGCCGGAGTTCATCTATCCCGACGATGCGCCCCTGGTGCTGAGCGATTTTGCGCCGTTAACTGAATATGAATTCGGGAAACTGGAGATCTACTGTTTCGCCACCTGCGCCAACGTGATGACCCACTATCGACCGGCTGCGCCAGGGCGGCAGGCTCTGCCGCACCTGGAGCACTTCGGCAACGAACACGACATCGTCGCTCGGCTGGGGATGCAGGCGCCGCACGCTGCGGAGCGGGGGATTCAGATCGACGGGGCGCGCTTTGTGCGCGCCGGCGCCTGGGGTCATCTCTTGAGCGAGCACTATCTCTATCCGTTGGCCGATATGCAGCGTCAGGGGCGGCGGCGGGGTGGCCGCGGCGATGCAGCGCCGTTTGCGCCGGTGGACGCTGCGACGCCGCTCGCCGTGCCGCGGCTCGATGCCTATCTCAACGGCGGCTCACCCGATTGACGGGGCTATCTGCCAACAAAGAAAGGCGTCAGGCCATTAGTCTTTATCGGCGATAAGGAATCTCACGCGAAGGCGCAAAGACGCCAGGAGAAAAACACTTTGCGACTTTGCGTCTTTGCGTGCCAAAAAGCTATTGCCGATAAAGTCTATTACAAACAGTTGCTTACAGCGCAATCTCGTGTCCAGCCGCCGCCGACCGCATGATCGCGTCGATGATGCGCACGTCCACCAGCGCCTGCGCCGGCGTGGGGATGTCGGCGCTTTCGTCGCCGCCGATGCGCCGCACGAAGTTCTCGATCAGCTTGAAGTAGGAACTGACCCGATCGTTGGACGGTTGGTTGCGAATGGCGACTTCTTGCCCGTTCAACATGGTGAACATCTCCATCCCCTCCCAGCCGCTGATCTGCGCGCCGCCGTCCGTGCCGTACAGCTCGGTGGTCAACGTCTCGGGGGAGTGGCTCGCCCAGGCCACTTGCAGCGAAAGCACCGCGCCGTTGGCAAACCGCACCATCGCCCAGGCGAAGTCGTCCACATCATAGCGGGCATTCGGCGCCGGCTTCTGGATGTCCGAACCCCAGCCGCCCAGCCCCATCGCCCGCGGGCCGAACTCGGCGAAGGTGGCGCCAGAGACCGTGACCGGTTCCGGGTAGCCCATGAGATAGAGCGCGCGATCCAGCGCATGGATGCCGATGTCGAGCAGGGAGCCGCCGCCGGCCAGGTCATGGTTGGTGAACCAACTGCCGAAGCCGGGGATGCCGTTGCGCCGCTGCCAGACGGTGCGTGCGGCGTAGATCTTGCCGAAGAAGCCCGCGTCCACCTGCGCCTTGGCCGCCTGCATCGGCGCCGACAGACGCAGGTGCGTGCCCACAGTGAGGATGCGGTTGTGCTCCGCCGCCACCGCAAACATTTCCTGCGCCTCGGCGTAGGTGAGGGCCAGCGGCTTCTCGCAGAGCACGTGCGCGCCGGCGCGCAGTGCAGCGATGGTCATCGGCCCGTGAAAGGCGTTGGGCGTGGCGATCACAACGATCTCCGGGCGCACCTCGGCCAACATGCGCTCCGCCTCGCTGTAGACGCCAGGCACTTTCATCTCTTCAGCCAGCTCACGCGCCCGCGCCTCGTTCACGTCACACAGGGCGACAACCTCGCAATTGGGCAGCCGCTGAAAGCCCGGCACGTGTGAATACTTGGCAATGCTGCCCGCGCCGATTACGGCGACACGGTATTGGGTGCTCATCTGTTTTGTTCCTTTTTTGTTCAATTCAATCCCAATTCAATTCAGTCGTTGCAGACAGTGGAGACAGTTCGCCAACCGGCTGCGCGCCATAACGCGCCTGCCGGTGGTCACACTGTGTCCTACAACACAGTGTACACCCGCAGCGGCGCTGGCGCGAAAGCCGGGGGCAGGCACAGGTCTACTTCGGGGTGAATGCCACCTTACTGGTCATCGAAGAGAATCGCGTGGACGAATTTGGGGCCGTGGACGCCCAGCGTCAGGTTCATCTCGATGTCGGCGGACTTGCTCGGCCCGGTGATCATGCACCAGGCGGCAGGGTCGCGCAGCAGAGCGGTCAGTTCCCCGCGCGCGCGGCGTTCTGCCAGAAAGTCCTCGACGGTGGCATAGAGGCGGCTGAACGGGATCAGCGCGATGTGGCGCAGGGGCAGCAGGCTGGCGGCGCGGCTGGCGCCCGGCGCGCTGATCAGCAGCAACGACCCGGTGGCGGCAAAGGCGGCGTCCACGCCGGTGATGCCGACGCGGACAAAGCGCACCGCTTCGCGGCTTTCGGGTGTGGCCAGTTCGGGAGGCGCAACCAGCCGCCATTCGGTGTCGGCCAGTGTCTCGGCCAGGCCAGGCACCGGGAGCAGTTCCGGCGTCCAACTCAGCACCATCTGCTCCTGCCCGGTGACCGGCGGTGCGACCTTGCGCGCCGCCTCCTCCTGTTCGGCCCACGCGCGCAGACGGCTCACCAGCGCCAGACGCACCGCCACCGGCGAGTCGAAAATCTCAAAGCTGCCGTGCAGTTTCGCCAGCTCCGCGCCGAAACGCTCGGCCAACTGCCACTTGTCGCCGCTCGCCTGGGTGACGGCCATGCGCGTCGCGGCGGTCAGCGGCGGCGCGTCCGCCGGCGGGAAAGGCAGATCGGGCCGCGCCAGGATCGTGCGGATGCGGGTCAGGATGTCGTCGCGTGTTGGCATAGGCGCCTCGGTCGATGGCAGATCATTTGTCAGCGTTCAGTCAGATGCAATAGAACGCGGATGACGCGGATTTGGCAGATTTCCGCGGATGAAAGTCATAAACTACAGGAATCAAACGTGTTGCGAGCACCAAACGCTTATCCGCAGATTGCGCAGATTTTCGCAGATGGCAGACAGCAAATCTGCGTCAATCTGCGCAATCTGCGGATGAGGTTTGCGCCGTTGCGAACACTCCTGGGTTCAAACGCCCCTGCTTTGACGCAGAGCCGCGGAGATGCAGAGAATCGCAGAGGAAAACAGAGGAGTTCTTCACGCGTGCTCTCTGCGTTTCTCTGCATCTTTGCGTCTCTGCGTTGAATTGGACGGCTTCTCAAACAGCCGCTCACAGATCTTTCGGGTTGTTGCTACCCGCATCAGGATCTTTGACGACGATATGGCGCACAAGTTCTTGCCGATCGTACAAAGTTCCTTGCAAAAGCTCCGACCCCAAAACAGCATCGGCTTCGGCAGCCAATCGACTTTCTGCGGC
>JAPKMV010000298.1 GCA_026645635.1 Caldilineaceae bacterium | reverse complement strand
CTCGCAACTCGCAACTCAGAATTGTGAATTGTGAATAGTGAATTGCGAATTGTGAAGGACGCCCCTCGCCCCTCGCAATTCGCCCCTCGCCCCTCCTACAACGCCTCATCCAGGGCGACCAGTAGGGTTTCCGTTGTGTCAAGCAGCGTCGCGACGGCGACAGGCTCGGCCAGGGTTGGGCTGAAACGCAGCGCTTCGACGCTGTCCAGGCATCCCAGGGTGCGGTCAAGCAGCGTAGCGTCGATCCGACGCGCCGTCAGCAGGGCGGCCAGGGCGTTGCGGGTCAGCCCCGCCACCGGCTGGTGCAGCTTGGCGGATAGATAATCAATGAACAGTGTCTGCACCTGGGTCATTTGCGCAGCCGGGTCAGTCGTCTTGCGCGCCTGGGCCAGCGCTTTGCGGGCTGCCTTGCCGGCGCGCGAACTGCGGATCGCCACAGCGTGGCGCTGCTGGTGCACCTGGCGGCGCTGCCAGACAAAGCCACCCGTGAGCGCGGCCAGCGGCATCGCCCAGAGCAGCCAGTACCAGGGCTGCGCAGCCAGCGGCGCGCCGGCCATCTGCAGCGGGCCGGTGATTGGCTTGAGCGCCAGCGGTGCTGCTCCGCTGGCACCCACCGCCGCCGCCTGATCACCATCCGGTGCACCGGCGGCAGGCGGAACCGTGGCCGGCGCCAACTTGCCCTGCGTGACCTGCACGGCCAACGGTTCCGTGGTCGCGGTGTGATAAGCCGCGTCGGTCGGGTCAAAGTAGACATACTCCAGCGCGGGGATGGCCACGTCGCCGGTGGCCGTCGGCGCCAGCACATGTTCATAAGTGCGTTGGCCGTAGAGCAGCCCGTCCTGGATGGCAGTCTTCACTTCCGGTTTGCCGGGGAAGACGCGCCAGCCGTCCAACGCCGGCAGCACGGGATCGCCGGCCGTGCTGACATTGCCCTGGCCAGAGACCGTGACTTTGAGCGTCACCGGGTTGTCGGTGTCGGTGGCGGCGCTGTCCAGTTCGGCCTGAATCACATAGCGGCCCACCGCGCCGTTGAAGCCGGCCGGCGCCCCTTCCGGCAGCGGCTTGACTTCCAGCGTCACGGGTTCCGACTGCACGGCGCCGCCGCGCTGAAACATGCTGTCGGGCAGGACGACCTGCGCCGGGTCGATGGTGACGGCGCCCGCCGCGGTCGGGAAAAGGAGCGTGCGCAGTTCCGATACGTTGTAGACGCGACCGCCGGCCGTGGCGCGGTAGTTCTTCTGCTCACCGTCGTTCTGCGTCCAGAAGCCGGTGAAGCCGGGCGGTGCGTAGGTTGGCTGGCCGCCAAAGAAGGACGACCTCAGCGGCGAGTCCGCAGCTTCATAGAAGCGCACGGTATAGAGCACCTGCTGGCCTACGTAGGGATTGGCGTTGTCCACCGTCGCTTCGACGAAGTAGTCACTCTGGCCCAACTGGCCGGGCGGCAGCACTTGCACCGCGTTGGCGCCGCCCGTAGGCCGCCCCGTCCCCTGCGTCACCTGCACGGTGATCGGGTTGGTGGCGTAGCTGACGCCATCGATGGTGGCGATCACTGCGCCGATGGTCAGGTCACCGGTGCGCGTGGGCTGGAGGCGATAGTCGTAGGCGACGCTGGCGCTGATGGCGCCGTTGACCATGCTGACCTGCGTGGACATGTTGGTGCCGACCACCGCAAAGCCGTCGAGCGCCGGCAATTCGGGCCTGGCCGTGGCGCTACTCTGGCTGTTGACCACGACGCTGAGCGTCACCGTGTCGTCGGTGGTGATCGCGGTGCGGTCGACGCTGGCGGTGAGCGGACTCTGCGCAGTGGCGGCCAGCGGCATGGCAGCCAGGCCCAGCACGAGCAGGGCGAGCAGGACGAGGCGCCATGCTATCAAATCTCGGCTCACGCAAAGGCGCAAAGGCGCAAAGACAGTGCTATGGTTGGGCAGGTTGCTTTTCTCGTTCATGGTTGTTCCTCCTACCAATCCTTTTCCACCGCGCCGCTGGGGAAGACGTAGACCTGCTGGAGATATTCCTGCAAGGTCTTGGTGCCCTGAGCGGCGGCGACCAGCATCTGGCGCGCCTGCTGCTCGGTCAAGCCATCGATGCGGACTGCCGGGCCGGGCTGTGCGTTCGGGTCAGCCGGCTGCTCCTCGCCAGTCCCGCCAGCCTGTCCGGGCTGTTGCTGATCCTGGTTCTGCTGATCCTGGTTCTGCTGATCCTGGTTCTGCTGATCCTGGTTCTGCTGATCCTGGCTCTGCTGATCCTGGTTCTGTTGATCCTGGTTCTGTTGATCCTGGTTCTGTTGATCCTGGTTCTGTTGATCCTGGTTCTGTTGATCCTGGTTCTGTTGATCCTGGTTCTGCTGCTCCTGGCTCTGTTGATCCTGGCTCTGTTGATCCTGGCTCTGTTGATCCTGGCTCTGCTGATCCTGGCTCTGTTGCTCCTGGTTCTGCTGATCCTGGTTCTGCTGATCCTGCTGTTGCTGCAATTTGCTCAGCGCAAGTTCCAGGTTGTGCTTGGCGTCGGCATCAGCCGGGTCGATGCGCAGCGCCTCTTTATAGGCTTCCACCGCACCCTCATACTGCTCGCTGCTGTAGAGCGCGTTGCCGATGTTGTAATGGCCCTTTGCCGTCAATTCTGCATCGGCCTGGGGCAGCGCTGCCTGCATAGCCGCCTGCGCCTGCTCGTATTCTTCCTGCCGATAATGGGTGTTGGCCAGGTTATAGGCCACCGCAGCCTGCGCCGGGTCTTCCGTCAGCGCCTGCGTATAAGCCGTCGTCGCCGCGGCGTAATCCTGGTTGGCAAAGGCCGCGTTGCCCTGCTGGTTGAGCTGCTCCACCTGGCCGTTGCTGCCACAGGCGCTCAGCGCCAGACCGGCAAAGAGCAACATCGCCATCGTTTGCTTTATCTGCTTCATCTCAAATCTCCTCTGCGTCCCTCTGCGACTCTGCGTCAAATTGCCTGGCCAACAGCGAGCGACCGCCGCTGGGGCGCCAGCCGATCCGGGATCAAAAACGAAATCACCAACGCCAGTAGCGCCAACGCCAGCGGTATCTGGAAACGCTCAATCTGCCGCGTCTCCATCTGTGTGCCGATCTCACCCTTTTGCAGCCGGTTGAGTTCTGCCAGCAGGCTATCCAGTTCGGCGCCGGCGGCCGTGGCCCGGTAGTACTGGCCGCCGCCGATGCGGGCCACTTCCTGCAAGGTGGTCTCGTCCAGTCTTGTCAGAACCGTCTCGCCGGCCGCATCCTGCTTATAGCCGACCACGTTGCCCGCGTTGTCGAGCAGCGGCACCGGCACCCCTTCTGGGGAACCGAAGCCGATGGTGTAGAAGATCACGCCATCCTCTGCCGCCTGTTTGACCACATCGAGCGAGTTGGGATCGTGGCCCTCGCCGTCGGTGATCAGCAGGATCACGCGCTGGCTGTTGCTCTTGTCGTCGAAACCCCGCAGCGCGGTGCGCACCGCGTCGCCGATGTCGGTGCCCGGCTTGGAAATGACGCTGGGCCGCGCATCGTCGAGGAAGCTCTGCGCTGTGGCATAGTCCGAGGTGAGCGGGAACTGGATGAAGCTGGCGCCGGCGAAGAGCACCAGGCCCACTTCATCGCCGCCCAGCTTGCGCATCAGGTCGGCGATTTCCAGCTTGGCGCGCTCCAGGCGATTCGGCTTGACATCCTGTGCCAACATACTGTTGGACACGTCGAGCGCCACCATCACCTGGACGCCCTTGCGCTCCACTTCCTGCGTTTCGGCGCCCCACTGTGGCCGCGCTAGCGCGACCAGCAGCAGCGTGACCGCAGCCAGCCACAGCGCGGTTTGCCAGCGGCGGCCCGGCCGATTCACCTGCGCGCCCAGCCGTTCGATCAGGGCCGGGTTGCCCAGCCGGCGCAGCGCAGCCTGGCGCCGCCGCGCCGCCCAGGCCAGAAACAGCCCGACCAGCGGCAGCACGATGATGATTGCGTATAAGTACTGTGGTTGTGCAAAGGTCATGATCAATCCCCCCACCGAAAAAATCTCATAATCTCTCAATCTCTCAATCTCGTTGCGATTACGAGATTATGAGATTGAGAGATTGATGTTCTGCTTGCCCCTACGGAATCGTCCTGAACAGCGTCTGGCGCAGGAAAAGCTCGCCCAAGAGCAGCAGCAGCCCCGGCGCCAGCAGCCAGCCCGCCAGTTCCTGATAGCTGGCGAAGGTCTGAATCTCGATCTCGCTCTTCTCCAGGGCGTTGATCTCGTCGTAGATCTTGCGCAGCCCGTCGATATCTTCGGCCCGGTAGTAGCGCCCGCCGGTCTTGTCGGCGATGCCTTGCAGCGTGGCCTCGTCGAGCGAACTCTCCTGCATGACGATCTGCTCGCGCCCGAACATGTCCTGCGCGGGCACCGGCACCTGGCCGGTCTTGCCCATGCCGATGGTGTAGACCTTGATGCCCAGCGTCTTGGCCGCGTCGGCGGCGGTGAGCGGGTCGATCTGGCCGGCGTTGTTGACGCCGTCGGTGAGCAGAATCACCACCTTGCTCTTGGCGTCGGCGTCCGCCACCATGTTGGCGGCGTTGGCCAGCCCCATGCCGATCGCCGTGCCGTCTTCGATGCCCAGTTCGGTGGCCAGTTTCGTCTGCCCCAGCATGCGGTCAAGGACGTTGTGGTCCACGGTCAGCGGGCTTTGGTTGAAGGCGTTGCTGGCGAAGAGCACCAGGCCGATCTGGTCGTAGGGCCGTTCGGCGACAAAGTCGCTGATCACAGCCTTGGCCGCCTCCAGGCGGTTCTGCGGCTGGAAGTCGAGCGAGGCCATGCTGCCCGAAATGTCCAGCGCGAGGGCGATGTCCACGCCCTCGCCGTGGATGACCTCGCGCGCCTGCACGCTCTGCGGGCGCGCCAGGCCGAGCACGAGCAGCGCCAGCGCGGCCATGCGCAGGATGTTCTGCACGGGGCGCAGGCGCATGCGCCACGTGCGTCCGCTCATCTGGGCGGCGTCCAGGCTGGCGAAGCGCAGACCCGCAGGCCGCTGGCGCAGGTTGCCCCGCCGCTGCCACCACAAGATGGCCGGGACAAGCAGCAAAAGTGTCAACAACCAGGGTGAGGCAAATTGGAAGTCCATCAGCTTGATTCCTTTCGTAACTGTTCAGGTCATGTCCTGATGCGGCTCAGAATAGAACGCGGATGACGCGGATTGGGCGGATTTGCGCTGATCTGATCCGCGAATATCTGCCGAATCCGCGTCATCCGCGTCCTATTCCGACTGGCTGAACGGTTACTTCCTTTCTATGCATGACTCCACTGAAAAAAGGTAGGCAAAACTCGCGTCTTTTGTGGAAA
>JAPKMV010000297.1 GCA_026645635.1 Caldilineaceae bacterium | reverse complement strand
TGGCGTTCGGCGGATCGCCCTGACGATGAACTGCGCTGCTATGCCCAGCTTTCCGGCTGGCTCGACGCCGTTGCGGAGGGTTCAACGTCAGTCGTCGAAGATCGCCCGCACGGCGGCTCGCCCGATGATCTTGTCCGTGCCCGCCGCCTGCTCAAGGAGGTCTTTGGCTACGACGACTTCCGCCCGCTGCAGGAGCGGATCATCGCCAGCGTGCTCGCCGGACAGGACACGCTGGCGATCATGCCGACGGGCAGCGGCAAGTCGATCTGCTACCAACTGCCCGCGCTGATCTTCGATGGCCTCACCGTCGTTGTGTCGCCGCTGATCGCGCTGATGCAGGATCAGGTCGAGCAACTGCACCAACTTGGCATTCCCGCCGCGTTCCTCAACAGCACGCTCGACTATCGCGCCTACGCGGCCACGACCGCGCGCATCCGCAGCGGCGCGGTCAAGCTCGTCTACCTGGCGCCGGAGACACTGCTGCGCCCCGAAACTCTGGTGATGCTCGAAAGCTGCCGGCCCGCCTGTCTCGCCATTGACGAGGCGCACTGCATTTCGGAGTGGGGGCACGATTTTCGCCCGGAGTACCGGCAGATTCTCGACGCGCGGCGTCATTTCGCGCAGGCGGTCTGCCTGGCCGTCACCGCCACCGCCACCCCGCGCGTGCAGCAGGACATCAAGCAGATGCTGCGCTTCAGCGACAGCCAGACCTTCGTCGCCAGCTTCGACCGCCCCAACCTGCACCTGAGCGTGCGTCCGCGCGGGGACGGCGTGCGCCAACTGCTGCGCTTTCTGGCTGACCACAAGGAGGAGTCGGGCATCGTCTACTGCAACACGCGCAAGCAGGTCGATGAGGTGGTCAGCCGGCTGGAAGCCGAGGGTGTGGCGGTCGTCGCCTATCACGCCGGACTGGAAAACGCGGCGCGCGCCGCCAATCAGCGCCGCTTCCTCACCGAGGACGGCTGCGTGGCGGTGGCGACGATTGCCTTTGGCATGGGCATCAACAAACCCGACGTGCGCTTCGTCGTCCATTTCACCATGCCCGGCACCATCGAACACTACTACCAGCAGATCGGGCGCGCCGGGCGCGATGGGCTGCCCGCGCACTGCCTGCTGCTCTATCATCCGCAGGACTTGAGTACGCACTACTTTCACATCGAGGAGGGCGCGGCCAACGAGCGCCCGGGCCGCGTGGCGCGCTTGCAGGCGATGGATCGCTTCGCCCGCACCCGCGCGTGTCGCCGCGCGCCGCTGCTAGCCTACTTTGGCGAAACGATGCCTGACGCCCACTGCCAGGCTTGTGACAACTGTCTGGCCGGCAGCGATGACGCCCCGACCGCCGATGTCACCCTTGAGGCGCAGAAGTTCCTGTCCGCCGTGCGGCGCACGGGCGAACGCTTCGGCGCCGGCTACGTGGTCGACGTGCTGCGCGGCTCCCACCGCCGGGAGATTGCGGCGCGGCGCCACGATCAACTGCCAACCCACGGCGTCGGCAAGGAGCACAGCGCCGCAGTGTGGCGGCAACTGGCGCAGGAATTCGTGCTGCAAGGGCTGATCGAACAGAACCTGGAGCACGGCGGCTTGAGCCTGACCGATGCGGGCTGGGCGGTGCTGCGCAAGGAGCAGAGCGTCGCCGTGCCCGCCGAGATCGTGACCGGTGTACGCTCTGCCAAAGGTGAGACAGCCAAAGCCGACATCGACGCAGGCTACGACGCGCAGTTGTTTGCGCGCCTGCGCATCCTGCGCCGGTCGCTGGCCGACGAACTGCACATCCCCGCCTACGTCATCTTCGGCGACCGCACGCTGATCGAGCTGGCGACGCGGCTGCCGCAGAGCCTGGAGGAGATGCGCGCGGTCTACGGCGTGGGCGAGCACAAGCTCCAGCAGTATGGCGAGCAGTTTCTGGCGTGCGTGCGCACCTATTGCCAGGAAGAGGGCATTGAGCCGGGCCAGCACAGCCGGCGTGAACTGCCGTCGTCGGTCAAGCGCCGCTTCGAGGAAGTGGGCGAAGCCTTTGAGGATGGGCGCACCTTTGCCGAGTTGCAGGCAACCTACGGCGTCAAGCGCGATACCATTGTCCAGAACCTGGAGCGCTACCACCAGGCCGGGCATGCGCTCGATCCTGCCCGGCTGCTCGCGGAGTCAACGCTCGAGCCGGAGCTGCGCCGCGACGTGCTGCACCGGCTGGGCAGCGCCGGCTCCATGCTTAGCCCGGTCTTCGAGGAATTCGGTGGGCGTGTCTCCTACGATGAACTCCGCCTGCTGCGGCTCTACCTCCGCTGCCGCCGTGCCCAGGATGAACCGGCGCTCTTCGAGTAGACGGCCGCTACGCTATGCTGCAGATCGCCTCGATGCAGACTGGTCATGTACGTACATCGCGCTCCTCAACAGCATAGACCGCGGATTTGGCGGATTTGGCGGATTAGCGCGGATTCGATTCGGATTATCCGCGAAAATCCGCCTAATCCGCTCAATCCGCGGTCTATCCAGCCAAGGATTTTCCGCATGACGACTCCGCTGATGCTGATCGTGCTCGTGATGCTCGTGCTCTGGCTGGCGGCGTTTGTGCGCTCGGCTGTGGGCTTCGGCGATGCGCTGCTCGCGATGCCACTGCTTGCCCTGCTGCTGGGGCTGCAAGTCGCGACGCCGCTGGTGGGCCTGACGGGACTGGTCATCAGCCTCATCATCCTCACCACCAGTTGGCGGCAGGTGGATTTCCGCAACTTCTGGCGGCTGACCGTGGCCAGCCTGGTGGGGATGCCCTTCGGCATCTGGCTGCTGCAACATGGCGATGAGCGCATCGTCAACCTGGCGCTGGGGCTGCTGCTGATGGGGTACGGCGCCTACAACCTCTATCGCCCGACGCTGCCCGCGCTGCACAGCGAGGCCTGGGCCTACCCGTTTGGGTTTGTCGCGGGCGTGCTGGGCAGCGCCTACAACACGAGCGGCCCGCCGGTGGTGATCTACGGCGCCATGCGCCGCTGGCCGCCCGATCTCTTCCGCGCCACCTTGCAGGGCTTTTTCCTCATCTCCAATGTCATCGTGATTGCGGGGCATGGTCTGGCGGGGCTGTGGACGCAAGAGCTACTGCTGCTGACGCTGGTGTCGCTGCCGGTTCTGCTATCGGCGGTTGCGGTCGGCGCAGTCGTCAATCGACGCATCCCGGCCGCGCAATTCGCCCGCCTGGTGAATGGCTTGCTCGTCGTTGTGGGCGCGCTCTTCCTGCTGCAAATCTGGTGGTAGGCGGCAGCGGAGGCTAGATCACGAAGCTGTACTCGTCCTCGAACGCCAGAAGATGGTCGTTCCCCGTGCCAAGTCCCAGTTTCTTGCACAATTGGCCCAACTGAATCTGCTCCTCCGCGGTCAACACACCCATCTCTTCGGCGACAGCGGCAGCATGGGTGGGAAAGATCGACTCGATCAAGGCCCGCCCCGCCTCTGTCAGTTCCACGACGACGACGCGACGGTCGTGCTCGTCGCGCCGCCGTTCGACCAGCCCCTGCTTCTCCAGGTTGTCCACCACCAGCGTGGTGTTGCCGCCGCTCTTGAGCAGCTTGCCGCAGATGTCGGCCTGCGACATGGAACCCAGATGGTGCAGCACCTCCAGGGTGGCGAACTGCGTCACCGTCAGCCCCGGATGCGTATTGTGGCGCGCCAGACGCGCCATGAAGGTGTCGGTGGCGCGGGTCAATTTGATCATCGTGTCGAGCGCCAGCACCTGATCGAGCTGGCCGCTGAAATGTGTCGGCATAGTAGGTTACTCAGCAATCCCCACCCGCTGCCGCAGGTGGCTGTCATCGTGCAACTGACGATAGGCAAAACGCCCGGCGTCGGCGTAGGTGATGCGCTTGCCGCCCTCGGGCAGATAATCGATGGCGCTGCGCATCGCGTCGGTCGCCGGTTCGTCAAACATGGTGGTCGGGCAGACCAGCGTCCAGTCCAGATCGGTGCGCTGCAAAAGGTCAAAGATGCGGCGATGCTCTTCGGCGAAGGGACGATAGGCCGCGGGATAAGTGGGGGACTCGACGCGCATCTGTCCGGTGGCGCGGTCGAGCAGAATGCCCCCGCCGGCAATCACCACCAGACGGCGCACCTTGTTGGCTTGCATGGCCGCGACGATATTGGCGACGCCGCGCGAGAAGGCATCCAGTTGTTGGCTATTGCCCAGCCCCAACGCACTGATGACCGCGTCCTGGCCAAAAACCGCATCATCCACGGCTCCCGCGTCGAGCACGTCGCCCAACTGGATCGTGAGGCTGTACTTGCCCGGCGGCAGTTTGGATGGGTTGCGCGCCAGCACCGTCACGCGGTGGCCATCGGCCAGCGCCTGCTCCAGAATATAGCGGCCTGTACGACCGGTTGCGCCGAAGAGTGCAATTTTCATCTACAAATCCCTCTGCTATGATGGCATGAGCTGAGTGCGTTATCTGCAACTCTTATCACAAACCCGTGTGCAGACTCCGGGTCTGCCCGCGGCAACGAACTGAAATGCAGGACGCTTACCATACCGAAATCAGCGTTCTATGTCAACTGGATGGCAAACGATATGGACAAGACGGTATTGATCACCGGCGCAACCGATGGCATCGGATTGGCGCTGGCGCAGCAGTATGCAAACCGGGGCGCACGGATGGTGCTGATCGGGCGCCGCGCGCCGTCCGCGCTCGATCCCGCGCTCTTTCGCCCCGACCGCTACTGCCAGGTTGACCTGAGCGAACTGGGCGCAGATGGGCGCGTCGTGCAGTGGCTGGCCGAACATGGCATCCTCGCCTTGGACCTGGCGATCCACAATGCCGGCGTGGGGTTTGTCGGAGCACTGGCCACGCAGACGCCGTCCAGCATTCGCAGCCTGGTCGACGTCAACTTCTGGGCGCCGGTGGCGCTCAGTCATCGGCTCTATCCGTGGGTGACGGCAGCCGGCGGGCGCCAGGTCTATGTGAGTTCGGTCGCCGCCGATCTGCCCGGCCCGCGCTACGCCGTCTACTCGGCCACGAAAGCCGCGCTCGACGGTTTTGTCGGCAACTGGCAGCGCGAGTTGACCGCCCTGCGCGCGCCGATGCAAACGCGGCTGATTCACGTCGGCGCCACACGCACCGGCATGCACGCCAAGAGCGGCGCCGACCCGGAGCAACTGGGCTGGGAGCGGTTTGCCGCGCCTGACGAGGTGGCCGCGGCCATCGCAGCCGCCGCTGAAGGCCCGCAACAGGAAGTGACCCTGGGGCTGCGCAACCGCCTGGCGCGGCAGGTCGGCAGCCGGACGCGCCTGGTGGATCGCGTCATGACCCACACCGCGGACGCAGTGGCGGCGCCGCGCCTGCGTCGCCAC
>JAPKMV010000296.1 GCA_026645635.1 Caldilineaceae bacterium | reverse complement strand
CGGATCGGCTGAACGCGCCCAGCCCATCCGCCCATTCCGCCAATCCGTGTTCTACCCCTCCGTACCCACCCGCTGCGCCAGCATTCCGGGAATGGGCCAGCGCGATCCGCGGGGCGGGTGGAGCCTCCGGCCCATTCCCGGAATGTCAGGCCAGGATCGCCCCCGCGCCCAACCGATCCGCCCCATTCTCCTCATCCGTGCTCTCCTCCTCCGCCCCCAGCCGAATCTTGATATCGTAGTTTATGACGTAGTCAATCATGGCGGTCGTTAACCCATAATAGCTGCCCAATGCAACGTCAATCTGGTCAATAATTGGCTTTGATGCCCCCCATTTGAACTCCTGGAATTCGGTATCACCTCGTCGATTGACGAATGAATTCTCTTGATAACTGCCCATCAAGTCATCAAAAAGGGTGCCTACATGGCGCAGCACGTTATCTGAGGGATGACCAATAGGGAATTGCTTTACATCGTCAAGAGTAAGATTGCGACAGTTACCCATCGAAAAAAACCAAAGGAAATAGAGGGAACTGCTGACCGTAGCTCCGATGAATTTAGCTATTTCCTGATCTCGTAGATGCAATTCGCGAATATGATGTATTGATCTCGTTGCTGTGGGGGAACGAAAATATGGTTCGAAGTCCATGATCCGAATCCAATAGCCAGGTGTACGATGGAAAAATAGTTTATGAGGGCTGCTAGGCACGAGGCTCTGGTACACAAATCCTCCCGGCATTTGAAGTATCTTGGTGAGGACCTCGTATGAATAACGGTTTCCCACCTTGCAAATGACTGAACCAGAGCCAGAAAGAGATGAATGGTACTCAATGTTGTCAAGCAGGTGAGGCCGCTCAGCCTTATACCACTGAATGAATTTGGATGAGTTGAGTTTGGGTGTATTTGTGGAGTTTGCAGATGCAAGCCATATTGTCAGCCGCTGTTCAACCCCATCGAATAGCTTCGCAGGGCGAATTGCGTAACTGCTATACCAACTCATTGGGAATTGCTGCAAAAGCAGTGTGCGCGCTGATTGGGTTTCACTTACACTGATAAGCGCAATAGGCACAATGAATCCAACGCGTCCGTTTTGTGAAATGAAGGCCGATGCTCTCTCCAGAACAAAGGCATACAAATTGCCGCTATCCATAGTGCGTGACAGGCGGACTTCGTATTTGTCGTTCACTTTGTTGTATTCCACATACGGCGGATTCCCCACAATCGCATCGAACCCGCCCCGCGCCAGCACGCCGTAGAACTCCACGAACCAGTGAAACGGCTTGTGGCTCGCCAGCCAGCGCCGGTACGCCTGCGCATCCTCCACCTTCACGCCGTACTGCCGCGCCAGCAGCCGGTTCAGCTCGTCGTCCAGGCTGGCCAGCTTTGCCTTTAGCCCTGCCTTGGCCGCGGCCAGGCTGGCCGGCGGCGCGTCGAGCTGTGTCTGCAACTGGCGAAAATCGCCAAAGGCCTTGTCAATCGCCCTGGCCTGCGCCTCGATGCGGTCGATGGCGCTCTGCTCCTCGCCAAAGACCAGCCGCCCCTGCGCCGCGCCACCGCCCATCTGCTCCACTTCCAGCGCGGTCTTCACATCCTCCCGCGTCACAAAGCCCACCAGCGTGTTCCCCGCGCGGATGTTGAAGTCGATGTCCGGCAGCGGCTCGATCTGCTCCGTCCGCGCCACCTGCGCCACCAGCTTGAGGAAAAGGCGCAGCTTGCAGATCTCCACCGCCTCCTCCATGATGTCCACCGCATAGAGGTTGTGGACGATGATCGATTTGAGGATGAAATAGCGCCGGTTCGGGTGGCGCTCCACCTCGGCCAGCGTCGCCCGGAAGTCGGCCAGGCGGGTGTCCGTGGGCGGCGCGGCGTGCTGCTCGGCCAGGAACCACTCCATGCGCTCCAGGCAGGCGTCGTAGAGGTCTTCCAGGATGTTCAACGCGGCAAAGAGAAATGCGCCGGAGCCGCCTGTTGGGTCCAGCACCGCCAGGCTGCGCAGCGCCTGCCAGAAGCTGCGCAGCAGCGCCGGGTCCGTGCAAGTGTCGATCACGTCGCGCACGAACTGGCGGATGTTCAGGTTGAGGGTGATCAGGTCGTCGCTGGTTGTCACCTGGCCGCCGGCCAGCCTGGCGTGCACCTCGGCATAGCGCTGGCGCCGCGCTGCGACCTCCCGCCAGATTTCCGTGGACAGGCCGAATTCCGGCGGCGCGCTGCGGTTCCACTCCCCGCGCTGGCTCACGTCCGTCAGCCCCGCGGCAATGTTGTCCGGCAGCGGCCTCTCCACGCCATGCTGCACCGCAGGGTAGATGTAGCGCTCCGGCTCCTCCGCCAGCAGCCGCCAGACCGTCGGCGTGTCGGCTGCACTGCGCTGGCCCAACATCACCTGCAAGTCGGCGCTGGCGTCGAAGGCCGCCGGCAGTTCCCGCCGCACCGCGTCGAGCAGATAGGGCAGGATCACATTCTTGCAGATGTAGTCGGTGATGTCCTCCTTGGTGTAGTAGGCGCCCATCTGCTTCTGGTTGATGTACTTCTCGAAGATGTAGCCCAGCACATCCGGGTTGATCTCGTTGTCGCTGCGCAGCGGCCGCTCGTCCAGGTGCCAGTTGTACTCGTCGAAGAAGGCGTAGAGCTGGCGGAACGCTGCGTTGGGAATCTGGATCGCGGCGCCGTATTGTTCCTCCACCGGATGCACGGCAAAGAGGCCGCCGTTGAGATAGGGCACCTTGCCCAACAATCGATTCACCGCCGGGGTGCGCTCAGCTTCCCGGATGGCAAAGCCCTGGAAGAAGAGCACGCGCAGGAAGTCCCGGTAATAGTCGCCGCCGCTCTGTTCCATCGCCGCCAGCCGCGTGGCCAGGTAGTCCGCATCACCCGCCAGGAAGCCCTTGCGTTGCACGAAGTAGATGAACATGATGCGGTTGATCATCACCGAGGCATACCAGCGCTGCAACTCCGCGTCGGGGATGCCGGTGATGAACTTGAGCAGCGCGTCGTGTTCCCGCTTGAAACGGTCGTAGAAGCGCCGGGTCACCCGTTCCACGTCGAAGGCGGCGCGCACGCGACCCACCCCTTCGAGCAGGGTGAGCTGGCCTTCTTCTTCCAGCGCAAAGGCCAGCCCGGCCAGGGTCTGCGCCACCCGCTCGCCGCTCTCGCCCCGGTAGTAGTGGCGCTCGCGGCCCGCGGCGGGTCTGCCCGGTTCGCGGCGCACCCACAGCCACACCTGCGCCGAATGGTCCGCCGCGGCGAAGACGAGCAGATGCTCGCGGTGATACTTCGTCACCTCGCGGTCGATCTGCCGGCGCACGGGGTAAGGCGGCAGCGCGTCGCACTGCAAGAGCACCAGCCCGCGCTTCTCCGCCACGCCGCGCAGGGTGAAGTTCTGCCCGTCCACCGTCACCGTGAGCGGCGCGCTGCGCAGGTCATCCCAGCCCAGTTCCTCGACAAAGAGCGGCTTGAACTTGAATTCGGTGATGTAGCGGCGGATGCGGGTGGGGTCTGGGGTCATGGGTTGGCCTTTGCTCATAAAGTTGAAAAAGCTATTGATCGCTCACTGCCAGAACGCGTCCACCCATCGCGAAGCATGCATCAGTGGATCGTTGGAGATTACCGGCATGCCAACTGAGACGCCCGTGGCGGCAATCAAGCGGTCATGCAGTTCAGGGATATCATCGATACGCAGTGCGGCTGCAACAATTTTGGCGGATAAGGGCATCTCACGAAAATTTGACTGCCCGGTTGTTAACGCTGTGGCATTGGCAAGTGAAGCCTGGATGCGACCGCGTTCGTGCAAATAGAGGATTTCTGCAAATACTATGCCGGGCAAGTAGATCGTGGCTTGCCCCAAACTGGCTTGCTGAAACATGACGCGTGCTTGTGTTGGCAAACGCCGTTTCTCTAGCCAGAGGACGACTGCCATTGTATCAGCGACGAGATTAGTCCCGGGGGAACTGCTGGTCATAGTTTGCAAACTCCTCTTCAAGATGAACGAGTGAATCCTTGCGCCCGCTGCGAAGCGTGTATTCAAGCACCTCGTGCTGAACTTCAGCGGCATAGAAATCCGGCAAGGTCACTTTGCGCCGCAGATAATAGACATAGTCGGTAATCTCCGCCAACACGTCGTCCGGTAACCCGTCGATGCCGGCAAGAATCTTCTCTTGATAGGTCATGCTTGTCATGTCATAGCTCCTTCCGTCATCTGGTAGAGTGCGCTCCACTCGAACAGATCCGCGTCGTCGCCCAATGTGCCAGCCTGGAACTGCCGATGAAATTCGGCGGACTTCATGCCATGCGCTGTCTCGAATTCCTGCATTTGCAGCGCCAGATTGTCTGCTTCGGCTTGCAGACGGCTGCGCTCCATATCAACCAGCTTGGCAATGGTGACATCGACCGTCTTGCTGCTATAGCCGGTCTGGTACAGTTGAGCCAGGGATTGAATTCTTGATAGCGTTTGCTCGCTGACAGTCATTGAGCACCTCCTGAATGAACGATTGGCTTCGCCGAGCAAGTCCTTCACTGGCTGCTGATGCCTCACGTATGCACGACCTTGAGTCCAAGATGGCGCTCATACCCGTCGAAGTCCCCGTCGTTGTGTCGATCCATGCGGTCGAATCGACCATCAGCATGACGGCTGCTCCGGTATGCGTGTGAGGCGCGCCGCGTCGATGTCGCCTTCCCAGCGCAACTGCCCGCGCAGATGGCGCACTTCCGCCTGTTCGTGCAAGCGGATGAGCATGCGCAGGGCTTCATCGACAACGGCGCGTTTGGTTTTGATGCCCGTCAGTTCCTGCGCCTTCTCAACGAGCGTTTCATCGAGCACAATGTTGGTGCGCATAAGTCTCTCCAATCGACTTGATCGGTAAGAATTTGATGTCACGCAAAGGCGCAAAGCCGCAAAGGTTTTTCTCTTGGCGTCTTGGCGTCTTGGCGTGAGATTCCCTATCGCCGATCACGGCTATTCTACACCAATCCCAAACTGCACACGACCCGCACCTCATCCCCCTCGCCGCCCTCGCTGACGATGCAGAGCCGATCCTCGGCGCGCAGGTCGATCACCAGTTCCGCCAGTTGCTCGTCGGAGATGCCCGCCTTGAGCTGCCGGTTCAGCGTGTCCACCGTTGTCGGGCGCAGCGGGTAGCGGTAGATCTCTTCGATGGCCCGGTGGAGTCCGCGCGCTTCGTAGCCTTCGCCAAAGAGTGTGCCCTGCTGCCGCTCGGCAAAGGCCTTGAGCCGCTCATAGGTGCGGAAGCGCGCCCCGCTGGGCCGCCCCAACTGCCCGCCGCTGGGGTTCTGCCGCTGCGCCTCCACCAGCCCGGCAATGGCCGCGCGCACCGCGTCGTGGTGGTAGGAC
>JAPKMV010000295.1 GCA_026645635.1 Caldilineaceae bacterium | reverse complement strand
CTGTGCCAATGCCTCGCCCGCCGGCCCGGCAAACGCGGTCAGTCCGAACACCACAAGCGCCAATAGCCCCAGCGTCCAGCGGCGCAGCGCGGTGTCCCCCTTTGGCCTGGATGAATCTTGTCTTTCCACAGCTTCCTTCCTGTGATGCGCCTCAGAGTCCGTTACAGCCATTCACTTCACCCTGGGGACGCAAAGATGCAGAGAAACGCAAAGATCTCACCTGGAGAATCTCTCTGTTCTTCCTCTGCGAACCTCTGCATCTCCGCGCCTCTGCGTCAAAATTCGTAGACGCATCAGTTGCTGATCGTCACCGGCGCGAAGTACTCATCATAATTATAATCGCTGCGCACCACGCGCAGCCGCAGCAGATGGTCGCCGTTGGGATAGAGCGCCGTATCCCAGGTGAAAAGCTGCGTCGGCTGTGGCGCACGCCAGTCACCCACCGCCAGGAAAGTCTCCTGGACGCCAAAGATCATCAGGTCGAGCTGCCACTTGACGAAGGCAGGATGGTCGGCGATGCCCACAATCGGGATCACGCCCGCCACGGTTGCGCCCGCCGCCGGGCTGACAACGGCGCCCACGGAGCCTGGCGAGGCCGTCTCTACTGGGACTGTGTCGGTGATCACGACCGGCGGCGGGGGGGGCGGCATCACCAGGGCGACGCTCCGCCGGCCCGGATACATGGCAGCCGTCAGCGCCTCCATCTCACTGCACGGCCCCAGCGCCAGCCACTGGCCGTTGTTCAGCGCCCAGGTGCGCGCCTCGGCCTGTTGGTCGGCCAGCCGCTCGCTGCGTTCGCGGTAGATGGTGGGGTCGACCACAGCCGGGGCAAGCGGCGCCGTTGTCACCCTGGGCGCGGCGGTGTTTACCAGCGGCAGCCCTCGCGCGGCAATGGGCAGCGTCGTCAGCGGCGCCGTGCCCACTTCGTTGTCACCCGCGCCGTCAAACGTGGGCGCCGTGGTGCGCATCGCCAGCCGGCCGACGCCCAGCGGCAGCGCCAGCGCCACCTGCGCGGCCGGGTCGCCGGCTGCGGTGTAGCTCTGCACGCAGACGCCCGGCATGACATGGCTGCCGTCGGCCAGTTCCACATCCACGCCGGCCATGACGCCCGCGGCAAAGCTGCCGGCATAAGGGCCGCCCAGCGTCGCCGTCTCCAGCAGCCAATCGTAGGAGAAATACTCGCCGCCGCTGCGACAGTAGAGCGGCCCTGGACAGGCTGCGGCCACCTGGCTGACGCCCGGCGTCGGTTCAAAGACCCAGGCTGCCTCATCGTCCGGCGCGCCGATGCTGGCGCGCAGCATCGGGTCGGCGATCACGCCTTCCATGAACTGGTTCCAGATCGGGCCGGCGCCGGTGATGCCATCGACCCCGCGCATGGGCTGGCCGTCGTTGTTGCCCGACCAGACGCCGGCAGCCAGATAGCGGGTGTAGCCGACTGTCCAGTTGTCGCGGAATTCGGTGGTGGTGCCGGTCTTGGCAGCCGCGGGCCGGCTCAGGCGCAGGCGGCTGGCCTCGCCGAAGACCGAGGCGCGCGCAGCATTGTCGCTGAGGATGTCGGTGACGAGAAAGGCAGTGTCGGGCGAAATCGCCTGGTGCGCCGCCAACGTCACCGGCAGGGTGATCGGACGCCCCAGACCGTCGGTGACGCTCAGCACCGGCGTCGGTTCAACGAAGCGCCCGCCGTTGGCCAGGGTATGATAGGCGGTGGTCAGTTCCAAGGGCGACACTTCCAGCGCGCCCAGGCTGGCGGACAGCCCCGCACGCTGCAATCCCTCTGGGGTGAACGCGACGCCCATGCGGTTGGCGGTGGCCAGAAATTGCTCCGGCTCCAGCGCGTCGAAGAGTTTGAGCGTGGGGATGTTCAGGCTGTTGGCCAGCGCCGTGCGCACCGTGACCGGGCCGCGGAAGCGCTCGTCGTAGTTCTGCGGCACATAGGTGCGGTCGTCGCCGATGGGATACTCGACGCGCACATCCCACAGCACCGAAGCCGGGCTGACCTCGTCGGTGTCGAGCGCGGCGGCGTAGACCACCGGCTTGATGGCGCTGCCGGGCTGGCGCTTGCGCAGGGTGACGTTGACCTGGCCGCCGATGGCTGAGTTGTCGAAATCGGCGCTGCCCACCATCACCACGACTTCCGCCGTGCCCACCTTGAGCGCGACCAGCGAGGCATTGTTCAGGTTGAAACCGGCGCGCAGCTTGTCCACCTGTTCGCGCACGATGCCTTGGGCAAATGCCTGCAGGTCGAGATCCAGCGTGGTGCGGATGCGCAGCCCGGCGCGCAGCAGGTTGAGATTGCGCGCCGGTTGCGCCAGATACTCGTTCAAGTATTGCAAAAAATGGGGCGCCAGCACGGCGCGCAGATTGGGGTCCTCCGCCAGTTGCAGCGGCTCGGCATAGGCCGCATCCGCCTCGGCCTGGGTGATGTAGCTGCGCCGCACCATCAGGCTGAGCACGATTTGCTGGCGCGCCTTGGCGCCGCCCGGATTGATGAACGGGTCCAGGGTCGCCGGGCGCTGGACGAGGCCGGCGAGAAGCGACGCCTCGGCCAGGGTCAGGTCGCTGGCCGGCTTGCCGAAATAGGTCTGGGCCGCCGCTTCCGGCCCATAGGCAAGATGACCGAAATAGGCGAGATTGAGATACATCTCCAGCAGTTCGTCTTTGGTGAACAGTTTGGTCAACTCGCGCGCCAGCAGCAGTTCCGATGCTTTGCGGTCGATGCTGCGGTCGAAGCGCGCGTCGGGCGGGAGCAGAAGGTTGCGCACAAGCTGCATGGTGATGGTGCTGGCGCCGGACGCCAGGTCACCGGCCAGCAGCCCCTGGGCAACGACGCCAACCAGCCGCCGCTCGTCGATGCCGCTGTTGCGGTAGAAGCTGCCGTCTTCGGTGGCGATGATAGCCTTGAGCAGGAAGGGGGCGATGCGGTCGAGCGGCGCCCAGGTGCGGCGTCCTTCGTCGAAAAGGTCGGCCATGAGACGGCCCTGGCGGTCATAGACAAGCGTATTCTGGAAGATGCGCGGCGTTGGCCCGGGCTGAAAGCGCTGCATGTAGGCTTCGGCGATGGCCTGGGGTGAACCGGTTGGCCGCGGGGTGAGCGGGAATTCCGCCTTGATGCGCGCCATTTCGCTGCCGACATAGAGCTGGCCCGCAGCAGCGGCGACGTTATCTACTTGCCCGATGGGTCTCTCTGGGACGGCGCAGCCGGCGAGAAAGATTGCCAGCAGCAGCGGCGCGGCAAGGATGAGGTTGAACCGGCGGGTCAGCCGTCCGGGCATGGTAAATTGCATACTGATTCCTGAAACCGAAAGCGAGCCAAATCGACACGTTCACTGCCCACTTGAAACGTGTATATTGCAGGGGAATGTTCCCAGGCCCAGTATACCATAATCACCAGATACGCAGCGGGCGCCTGACCCCCTCCAGGAAGGTCGACGGCATCGTAGAGACCGCAAGTTTTTCCCTTGACGAATCAAGGCCGATCCGCTATCTTTGCGACAGGATCGTGCAGTTTTCTCTTTTCCCTCGAAAGGATAAGTTCATGACCGAGATCACATTCATGGAAACGCAGACGTACACAATCGAGCCGCCCGACATTTCCCACATTGTTACTGAGGACGACACCCCCGTGGACAACATGTTCTCCGAAAAGCAGATGCGTCTGCTCACCCACACGCTCTACGCTTCCTGGCCTGGCCCCGGCGATGGTCGCCCGTTCGTGGCGATGGCCAATGTGGGGCTGTTTTTCGCCATCCACTCGCCGCCGCTGGTGCCCGATGTGCTGGTGAGCCTCGACGTGACGCTGCCAGAGGAGCCGCATCAGAAGGAGCACCGCAGCTACTTCATCTGGGAATATGGCAAGCCGCCGGACGTGGTGGTGGAGGTCGTCTCGAATCGCGTGGGCAAGGAACTGGGCAACAAATTGCTGGACTATGCTCGCCTCGGCATCTCCTACTACGTGGTCTATGACCCGGAAGGCCATATCAGTGAACGCTCGCTGCGGGTCTTTGGGCGTCTGCCCGGCGGCTACGCCGAACTGAACGACTTCTGGCTGGAGTCGGTTGGGTTAGGTGTGACGTTGTGGGAGGGTGAATTCGAGACGATGCGCGAAACCTGGCTGCGCTGGGTCGACCGCAGCGGTACGCTGATTGCCACCGGCGAGGAACGCGCTACGGTCGCCGAACAGCGGGCCGCGGCGCTGGCAGCAAAGCTGAAGGAACTTGGGATTGCGGTAGATGGATGAGGGGATGGAGTTTTGGGGTGTTAGGGTTCTGGGGGCTTCGTCCCCCAAAAACCTAACACCCCAAGACCCTATTTGCTAACTACTGCTGCTTCTCCACCAACGCCACCGGCGCGGTCGTATCGGCCAGGCGCTGCACCAACCGTTCGCTGTCGCCAAAATAGGCGCGGTCGTAGGTCTTGCCCTCGAAGTCGCCGCTGTAGAGCCAGCGCTTGACATAGTTCATGTAGACCAGCATCCCTGTCGTGACATCGTGGCAGGTGTTGCCTTCATAGACAGTGGTCCAGCCGCCGCCTTCTTCGATTTCCACCCGATCGGGGCCGGTGCAATAGACCATGATGCCTTCATAGTTGTCCAGCGGGTACACACCATTGGCTTCGCCCGGTTTGGCGCCCAGCCAGTAGCTGTAGAGGAAATTGTCATCCGCTTCGCCGTTCCGCTCCTTGCCGGTCGCCTGCTCCACTTCAAAGGTCCAGGCGTCGGTGTTGAAGCAGCCTTCCTCCCACACCACAGTGTGTTCCACAGGCAGGAAGTTATTGGCGGGTTCGCGATTCACTTCCGCCGAAACATTGGCGGCGCAAGCGCGCACGGGGCAGCGATCCGAGAAACAGGACCAATCCACCGCCCACTGTGCGGTCAGATCGGCGTCCAACAGCGCTTCCGTGCTGGCGGTCACCGGCACGACGCCGTCGCCCACGCGCACCAGCTCGGCGGAGATCCACACCGTCTCCGTGTCGGAGATGGGCTGGCTCAGCGCCACCTCATACCACAGCCCATCATCGCTGCGTCCAACAATCTCATACACCTCGCCCGGATTGGCCTTGGCGACGATGACGCTGTTGGTGCCGGGCGCGCTGCGCAGGTTGGCGCGGATGTTCTGCGTGCTGATCGTCGCCGTCAGTTTGGTTTCGGGCGTCGGCGTCGGCGTAGGCACAAGACCCACCGGGCGCGGCGCCACATAGGCGGACACCGGCTCTACGACATCGACGAGCGCCTCCGGCACGGGTGCGGCGACCGCGCTCGCGCCCGCCGCACCTGCGGCCAGACTCTGCGGCGACACCGAGCAGCCGGCAAGGACCATCATGAGGGCGAGCATCAGCAAAATCG
>JAPKMV010000294.1 GCA_026645635.1 Caldilineaceae bacterium | reverse complement strand
CTGGCCTTCGAGACCACCATCGAAAGCGACAGCGCGCCGCTCAACGGGTTGGTGGCGGCGCTGCTGGCGGCCGGGGGCGAACACGTCCATGTCCTGCGCGACCCGACGCGCGGCGGGCTGTCTTCCACACTTAACGAGATTGCGGCGCAGGCGCGGCTGGGCATCCGCCTGGACGAGGCAGCGATCCCGATCCACGAAGAAGTGCGCGGCGCGTGCGAAATTCTCGGCCTCGACCCGCTCTACGTGGCCAACGAGGGCAAGTGCCTGGCGTTGGTCGCGCCAGAAGCCGCAGACGCAGTGCTGGCGGCCATGCGCAGCCACCCCTTGGGCCAGGAAGCGGCGGTCATCGGCCGCGTGGTGGCGGAGCATCCAGGCCGCGTCTTCCTGCGCAGCCGCATCGGCGGGATGCGTGTGGTGGACATGTTGAGCGGGGAGCAGTTGCCGAGGATTTGCTGACGTTATGTAAGGGAGAGTGACCGATGCGCGCAGCGCACATTACCCGGACGACGGGCGAAACAAAAATCGAATTGAGCCTGAACATGGACGGCGGCGGGCTGGCGCAGATCGACACGGGGATCGGTTTTCTCGACCACATGTTGACGCTCTTTGCCAGCCACGGTCTGTTCGACCTGACGGTGCGCGCCCAGGGCGACTTGCACGTGGACGAACATCACACGGCGGAAGATGTCTTCATCTGCCTGGGCAAGGCGCTCGACCAGGCGTTGGGCGACCGCCGCGGCCTGGTGCGGACGGCGCACAGCTATGTTCCGATGGACGAAGCGCTGGGTTTCGTCGCCGTGGACCTGGGCGGTCGCGCCTACTGCCACTTCGACGCAGAGTTCGTCACCCCGCGCCTCGGCCAACTGGGCACGGATCTGCTCTTTCATCTCTTCGAGACATTGGCGGTGCAGGCGCGGCTGAACCTTCACGCGCGCGTGCTTTATGGCCGCAATGACCATCACAAGGCGGAGGCGCTGTTCAAGGCATTGGCGCGTGCGCTCGACGCCGCCACTCAGATCGACCCGCGCCGCCAGGGCGCGATTCCCAGCACCAAGGGCACATTGGTGGCGTGAACTCCCTCCCGTTGTGCTATCATGGGGTCTCAGGCGGGTGCACGCGAGACCACCTATCCGCCTGACGCCAGACCTTATGACGACAGAACTGCGATTGAGCTTTTCGCAACAGGCGGCGATTGACGGACGAGGCGATGAAGCAGAGGTCGGGTGACATCAAAACTGATAAGGGTAGGCCGTCTGGCGATCTGCTGATTGTGCCTGGATTCGCCGGGACGCAGCGCGCCAGCCTCGACGAGGCGCTGGATAACCTGCTGCACAACATCCAGCGCGTTGCACCCCATGACGCTGCCGTCATCTACCTGCTCGACGCGACGCGCACCCGCTTTCTGGCCGTGCGCGCCCACGGCTACGCCCGTTTCGGATTGGCGGACGATTACTTCGATGGCTTCTCCGTCAACCTGGAATCAGTGGCGATCTTTCGGCGCACTGTGGAGACCAAACGGGGCTACCTGGTCGCCGACGCCCAGACCGATTCAGAGTGGGTGGTCTTGCCGGACTTCGCCTGGGTGCGCTCCTCGGTGAGCGCGCCGATCATGAGCCGCAACGCGTTTCTCGGCTGCATCGTGCTGGATGCGGCTGCGCCCAATCAGTTTACGCCGGCTGACCTCACCTGGCTTGAAGTATTTGCGAACCAGGCGGCGGTGGCCATCGAAAATGCCCAACTGGTGCGCCAACTCCAGGTCGAATTGGAACAGCAGCGCAAGATGGAAGCGGTGCTGTCGCGACAACTGCGGCAGACGCGCCTGCTGAACCGCATCATCAGCCACGCGGCCAGTCTGCACCTGCATGAGGCGCTCCAGCACATTTGCACCGATCTGGCCGAGTTCTTCGAAACGCACCAGGTCGGCATTGCCCTGATCGAGCCAGACCGGCGCAGTCTGCGGGTGATTGCCCAACATGCTCCTGCTGAAGCGCCCAACACAGTTGGCTCCCTGATCCCCTTGTTGGGCAACCCGCCGGCAGAGGAAATGATTGCATCAGGCAAGCCTTTCGCTTCCTTCGATGTGCTCACGGATCCGCGCCTGGCTTCGGTGCGTGATCTCATGCTTCAGCGGCCGGTTGTGTCGATCCTGATCGTACCGCTCTCAGCGCGCAACGAGATCATCGGCACCTTGGGGTTTGACTCCTACGTTCCGCGCGAGTTTTCCGACGCCGACATCGCCCTGGCCAGCAGCGTTGCCATCACCGTGAGCCAGGCGCTCGACAACGCCTATCTCTATTCCAAAATGCAGGAAGAACTGGCCGAACGCCGTCGCGCCGAAATCGCCGAACGGGAGCAGCGCGAGTTCGTCGAGGCGCTGCGCGACACAGCCAACGCGCTCTCCAGCACGCTCGTCCTCGATGAGGTGTTCGACCGCATCCTGATGAACATCGGGCGGGTGGTGCCCATGGATGCGGCGGATGTCATGGTGCTGGATGAGGAGCATGCCGACCTCGTGCGCGTGGTGCGCTCCATCGGCTATGACCGCTTCGACGAAAGCCATGTCAAGAGCGGCGTCCAGGCAACCTTTGACTTGAGCGCGACGCGTAACCTCCACCTGGCGGCCGCCACGCGCCAGCCGGTCATCGTGCCCAATGTGCTCACCTTTCCGGGCTGGGTCGTGCTGCGCACCGATGTGTGGATTCGCAGCCACCTGAACGTGCCCATCCTCAGCCATGACCGGGTGCTCGGCTTTCTCTCCGTGAACCATGCCACACCCGATTTTTTCACGCCACAACATGCCGAACGGCTGCAGGCGCTGGCCGTACAGGCGTCGATTGCGATCCACAACGCACGCCTTTACACCGAGGCGCAGGAAGCGCGCCGCGCCGCCGAAGACGCCAACCGCGCCAAATCGACTTTCCTGGCCAACATGAGCCACGAGCTGCGCACACCGATGAATGCGGTGATCGGCATGACGAGCGTGCTGGCGCACACGCCACTGACCGCCGAACAGCGCGATTATGTGGAGACGATTCGCACCAGCGGCGACGCCCTGCTTTCGGTGATCAGCGACATCCTCGATTTTTCAAAGATCGAATCGGGGCGGCTTGAGTTGGAACGACAGCCCTTTGCCCTGGCTTTGTGCATCGAGGATGCGCTGGAACTCTCCGCGGCGCAGGCGGCGGAAAAGCGGCTGGAGTTGGCCTATTGGATCGATGCGCGCGTGCCCGCGGTGGTGCTGGGCGATATGACACGGCTACGCCAGGTGCTGGTCAACCTCGTCGGCAACGCGGTGAAGTTCACCGAGGCAGGCGAGGTGGTTGTCACCGTGGCCTGTGCGGTGCGCGACGGCGCCGACGTGCTGCACTGGAGCGTGCGCGACACCGGCATCGGCATCCCAATCGACCGCTTCGACCGTCTCTTTCGTCCCTTCACCCAGGTGGACGCGTCCGCCGCGCGCCGGTACGATGGCTCGGGGCTGGGGCTGGCGATCTGCCGTCGTCTGGTGGAGTTGATGGGCGGGACGATCTGGGCCGAAAATGCGCCGGGGCACGGCGCGATTTTCCACTTTGTGCTGCCGCTGACGCCCGCGGCGGATCAAAGCCTCGCCGACCAGCGTATGCTGCCATCGCACCCCCATGTGCTGCTGCTGGAGGAAAACGCGGCGGTTGGTCAACTGGTTGCCGCCTGTCTGGAGCGGGCCGGCGGTGCAGTGACACGGGTGCGCGATGTGGGCGAAGTGCAGCAGTTGGTCGCCAGCAGCCCGCGCGCCATCGACCTGGTGGTGGCCGATGGGAAACTGGCGTTTGTCAACGGCGCCAGCCTGCCGCAGGTGCTCCCGGCACAGCAGCGCCCCGCGCCGCCCTGCCTGCTGCTCGGTCTCTACGGCGACGCCAACCGCACACAGACCGCACAGATGGGTTTCGCCGGCTTTCTCACCAAGCCGCTGCGCAGCGCAGCACTGCTCGACGGCGTGGCGCGCGCGCTCAGCACGCGCCAGGAGGCAGCCAGACAGTCAACCGAAGCGCCGGATGCCGCTCAACCTGCGGCGGAAGCGCTGCCCCTGCGCATCCTGCTTGCCGAGGACAATCTGGTGAATCGCAAAGTGGCGCTGCACATGTTAGCGATGTTGGGGTACACTGCCGATGTCGCGACGGACGGACGCGAGGCCATCGAAGCAGTGCAGCGGCAGGTCTATGACGTGGTGCTGATGGACGTACACATGCCGGGCGTAGATGGGTTGGAAGCAACGACCACGATTCGCCGCCTGCCGGTGACGCAGCCGGTGATCATCGCCATGACGGCGGCCGCCACTGCCGATGACGCCGACGCCTGTTTCGCCGCGGGGATGGACGGGTATCTGACCAAACCGGTCAAACCTGAGCAGTTGATGACAGCGCTGACCCCATTGGTTGCGCGCTGACGCGCCGTTGCCGGCGGACACTGAACCGCAGATTTCGCAGACAACGGGCAGCTTGTCTGGGCAATCTGCAGAGAGGTTGAAGCGGTGCGGATAGGTTGTGTTCTCTGTACAATTGAGTCATGTAGTGATGAAGGGAGTAATACCGATGCGTGTGTATCGCGCGAAGATCATGGTGCTGATGGTGACGCTGCTGCTGGTGCTGGCAGCGTGCGACGGCGCTGCGGCGCCTCTGGGTGGCGACGTCAACCCCCAGGCTGCGCTCTGCCAGTCGGTGGCGGCGGTGCGTTCCGCCATGGTACAACTGAGTGACATCAACCCCAATACGCCATTGAGTGAAGTCACCGCGGCCAAGTCGCGGCTGGACACGCTGGTGGAAGCGCTGCGCGCGGCCAACGGCGTCTTGCAGCGGCCGGCAATCAACGATCTGCTGACGACGTATGACAACTTCTCGACGCAGTTGAACTCCGTCGCCACCCAGGAGACGCTCGGCACAGCGGTGGATGGCCTGCGCCAGAACCTAAGCGCAGTCAACACGGCGCTGGACCAGGCCAAGACGACACTGGGCTGTCCATAAATCTCCAATCTCTAATCTCCAATCTCGGATAGAGATTGGAGATTAGAGATTGGAGATTGGACATTCTGATCCGTCCGTCGCCAGCAGAGTTTAGGAGAAACATTCCATGCCCTACGGCTATCACGGCAAGATTCTGATCGCTGACCTGACCCACGGCCGCCTGACTGTCGACGAACCGGGCGAAGCCTTCTACCGCACCTACATGGGCGGCACGAATTTCGGCATGTACTACATCCTCAAACACATGCCGGCCGGCGCCGACCCGCTGGGGCCGGACAATGTGCTCACGCTGATGTTGAGCGTGCTCACTGGGATGCCTTTCTCCGGCCAGAGCCGCATGACGGCCAAC
>JAPKMV010000293.1 GCA_026645635.1 Caldilineaceae bacterium | reverse complement strand
CAACCTTCCAGACAGTCAGGCTTTTCTGATCAAGCAGGTAGCCATCGGCAGTCATCAAGATGAGGTCATATTCAAGCGCAGTGGCGGCAATAAATCGATCGGCGGGATCTTGGTGTGGTAATTCAATGAGGCGACTACGCAATGCGATGGCGTTCGTCAAAGGAACTTCTATAACCGGTGTTATTGACAAGGCATTGCGTAGCCAGTCTGCCGGCGGGGTATCAACCTCGATCCGGCCACGTTCAATCAGCAGCATTGCTTCCCAGACGCTGATCGGTGAAAGATACAGACTGTGTTGACTATCGCCGATTACCGCCAACGTAGCCGAGGTCATATTCTGTGGCGCAATGATACTCCACAGCCAGACATGGGTATCGAGCAGGAATCTCATGTGCTGTACGCATGCCATGCTTGCGCAGCGTCGTCAATCGGAGACACGATATCGTCCACGATCACGGCATGATCGGCGAGGCTACCCATCCAAGTTGCAGGCTGGCCGGCCTTTGGCGAGGGGCTACCGTTGTGCTGCATGTCATCCAGCACTGTTACGATTACCTTCGCCGTATTGACCGACGGAATCGGGGCGAGGAGTGTTACGACTCCATTCTCATAAACACCATGTACAGAAATCATGCATCCCACCTTGAACCTAACGTCACCGCCGAGTCAGATCGGAATTCCAGGCAGCCTGTAACATGATTGTACAACGGACGTTGCGAACAGATCAATGTCAAGATTTCAAGGAGGAACTATGGCGCAGACAACCAGCAGCCCAACCACACAGCCGGCCGCCGCAGCGCTGTCCAATCCCACAACGGGGGCGCAGTTGGGGCCGACCGACAGCGCTCAGTTTGTGCGCGAGGAGGACAACATCGCCGATGGCACGCTGGTGCAGCCAGGGCAGCCCTTCACCAAGGTGTGGGTGCTGCGCAACACCGGCGCAGCAGCGTGGGACAACGGCTGCCGGCTCACGCTGGTGGGCGGCAGCCCGCTGGGCGCCACGGCCGCGGTCGCCGCTTCGCCGACGCCGCCCGGCGGGGAGGCGCGCTTTGCGGTGAATTTCGTCGCCCCGGCTGCGGCGGGACGGCAGAAGAGCACCTGGCAACTGGTCAACGCCGCGGGACGCGCCTTTGGCGAGCAGGTCTGGGCGGAGGTGCAGGTCGCCAGTCAGCCGGTGCAGGCTGGCGGCGCCGCGACGTTTCCGCCGCCGCCGACGCAGGCGCTGCCCATGTCGCCGGGCGCGCCGCCCACGGTGCAGGCTGTGGTCAACACCTGGAACCGCTATGGCGGGCTGCTGTTGGAGGAGGCGCAGCGCCTGGCAGCCCTGTCACAAGAGCCAGGAGAGCGAATGGCAGGTCTTCGAGTTCGCCTGCCAACTGGACGAACGCGCCGCGATGTTGTCGATCAGCATGGGGGCGCCACAGATCATGGGCTTCAACCATGCCGGCATCGGCTACCCCACGGTGCAGGCGATGTTCGATGCCTTTGCCACCGATGCCCGCAGCCAGTTGACCAGCCTCTTCCAGTTCATGGAGGTCAACCGCCTGGTGCAGGTTGTACGCGACGGCAACTATGTGGCCTTCGCCCGCGTCTACAACGGGCCGGGGCAGGCTGAATTCTACGGCGGGCTGATCCGCGACTACGCGGCCGCCTTCCGAAGTGTCCAACCCGGCGGCGCGCGCGGCCTGGTGCAGCCGACGATTCCCACCGTGCAGCCGTCGCAGCCGGGCGCAGGCGGCGCCCGTTCGCTCAAGCTAGAGGATCCGGAACTCTACGCGGCGTGGAGCAAACACATTCAGCAAGGGTTTGCGAACAACCAGGTCATGTTCAGCCGTGTCCTCGAAGCGTTTCTCAATCCCTACTGGACGACGGTCTGGATGTACCGCATCCTGTTTGGCGTGGGCATCGCCGCGTTCGTGGTGGCGGGTGTGCTCGCCATTTTCCAGGCCAACGTCACCGGCGCCGCCCTCTTTGGCGGGTTGAGCGTTGCCGCGTTCCTCGCCTTCTTCGTCAGCCGGCCGCTCCAGGCGCTGGAGGAAAACCTGCAATTCATCACCTGGCTGGGCATCATCTACAACTCCTACTGGACGCGGCTGGTGCAGGCGCAGGATCCGGCTACGTTCGAGGCGATCATCCAGGACGCCACTGCGGACGCCATCGGGCAGATCAAGGTCTTGCAGGAGAAGCATACGGATCGCAGCACCAACCGGCCTGGATTGCGGTGATGTGAGCAGGATAGACCGCGGATTTGGCGGATGAGGCGGATTGACGCGGATAAATGTAAAAATCCGCGCAAATCCGTCGTATCCGCCAAATCCGCGGTCTATAACAACCTGCCGCACAAGAATACCCACATCTGAGGATGACCATGTCCGATCTCTTTGCCCTGCTCATTGCGATCGACAACTACTTCGAGACGGCGCTGCCAGACGGGACGTACTATCCCAGGCTTGGCGGCTGCGTGCGCGATGTGAACCATGTCTACGCTTTTCTCACCGACAAGGCGCGGGTCGGGTTGGCCGACGACCACATCATCCGCCTGTCCGCATCCATCGGCCCGGGGATGGAGCCGCCCGAACCGCGCAGCCAGTGGCCCACCTATGCCAACATGGTGGCTGCCTTCAAACAGGTTACGGCGATGGCGCGGGCCGGCGATCAGGTCTACATCCACTACTCTGGTCACGGTGGGCGCACCATCACCGCGTACCCGGATCTCAAGGGGCCAGCCGGCGTCGACGAGGCACTTGCACCGCTGGACATCGGCGACCCCGCCGCGCAGTACCTGCGCGATGTAGAACTGCACACGCTGATCCAAAATCTGGTGGCCAAGGACGTGGTGCTGACGGTGGTTTTCGACTGCTGCCACTCCGGCGGCGCGACCCGTGCGCTCCTCCAGGGCACGAACGGCGCCCGCGCCCGCGGCATTGGCCGGGTGGATACGACGGTGCGGCCCCTCCAGCCGCTGGCAGGCGCACCGGCAGATCTGGCAGCGGCCTGGAACCGGACCACCGCCGCCACCCGGTCGCTCAAGCCGGCCAGCGGCTGGCTGTTGGAGCCGACCGGCTACACCTTCCTGGCCGCGTGCCGCGCCAATGAATCGTCCTACGAATTTCCCTTCAGTGGCACGGAAAGCAATGGCGCGCTCACCTACTGGATGCTCGACACCCTGCGCGGCGCCGGGCCGAACTTGAGCTACAAGCAACTGCATGACCGCGTGCTGGCCAAGGTGCACAGCCAGTTCGCCCTGCAAACTCCTATGCTCCAGGGTGAGGGCGACCGCCGCGTCTTCGGCCTGGAACGCGTCCGCAGCCAATATGCAGTGCCCGTGCTCCAGGTCAACGCCGCGCGCGACAGCGTACAGTTGAACGCGGGCGCCGTGCAGGGCGTCAGGCCTGGCGCGCGTTTTGCCATCTACCCGCTGGGCAGCGCCGATCTGAGCGATCCGGCGGCCAGCATCGCCGAAGCCGAGGTGACGGAGGTTGGCGAGGTGGATTGCTTTGCCAGAGTGGTCAGAGTGCAATCCACCGTGGGGCTGGACGCGGGCGCTCAGGCAGTCTTACAGGCGGTCACGGAGATACGGCTGCAGCGAGGCGTGTTGGTGGACATCGCGGATGCGTCGTTGCAGCAGGCCGTCATGGCGGAAATCCAGGCCAACGGCAAAGGGTTTGTGGCGTTGGCCGGGCCGGACGCGCCGGTCGAATTCCAAGTGGTTGTCAACGCTGCCGGGGAATTCGAGATTCAGGATGCCGGCGACCAGCCGATCCCGAATCTGCGCCCGGGGTTGGCGGCTGCTCCGGTGAATGTGGCCCGCCTGGTGGCCAGGCTTGTCCATCTCGCCAAGTATCGCAACGTGCGCGAACTGGACGTGCCCGATCCCAGCGCGCCGCAGAATTTGCAGCTCACGCTGGAAACTGCAGGTGGCGCCACTGAGGGACGCGCTCACATCATGCGCCCGGGCGAGCGCGCCAGACTGACCATCAAGAACTTACAGCAACCGAATCCGGCCGATCCCAACGACCCGGCGCGCGTACTGAATATCACTGTGCTGGGGCTGAACGCGGATTGGAGCATCGAACAGGCGTATCCGGCCGAAGCCGGTACATTCGAGCCGCTGGATCCGGGCAAGTCGATTGAACTGCCCTTTCCGGCTGAATTGGGCGCAGGCTACAGCGAGGAGACGACGGTCTTCAAGGTCTTTGGTACGCGCGCCACTACGCAGTTCCGCTGGCTGGAGCTGCCGCCGCTGGATACGCCGCCACCGCCGCAGGCGGCGTCCCGCAAGGATTTCGACGACCCGCTGGCAGCGCTGCTGGCGCAATTCACTGCGCCGGTGGCGACGCAGCGCAAGCTGAAGTTCGACCTGCCCGCCATGCCTGCCGAGCGCAAGTGGACGGTGGGGCAGGTGGAGGTGGTGGTGAGAGAATAGAGATTGGAATATCGTTTACTTCGTCAGCCAGCCGCGTCCCTGTTCGAGCAGTTGGAGGGCATACCTATTCCAACCACCACAACCGCATGTGGACTATCAACCGCCACATCGGGCAGCCACGCGCCATGCACAGCAACAATGACCGGAGACCCGCCAGCCAAAGATGCGTGCAGCAATTCAACTGTTCCTTGGGCCGCGACTTCGACGTGCAGACCGCAGCGCTGGAGGCGTTGCAGCCGCGAGAACGGCGTCCCTGCGGCGCCCGTAGCCATCAACCGCGCCAAGTCGGCCTGCGTGGCTTGCACTCGATAGTATCCAAGCCCCATTGCGGCGCACGCAGGCAGGCAATACCCGTCATGCAGTTGTGGCGTGTAGGGAACGGGCAAGGGTTTCAACACGGGTTTGGAGTTCCTGTGCTTGCGTCAGGCTGATGATGGCTTTCCCGGTTGCGCCGTCGACCAACACCTGATCGATATTGGCAGCTAACACCCCTTGCGTCGGCGAGGTCCACTGCACCGGCACACGCCAGAGCAGTTGCTCACCGACCAGGAGTTCCGGCTCGCCAGCCTGCAGGCGGTCGCCCACTTCCAGGCACAGCCAACCATTCACCGTGCGGCGCGCCTGATCTGCCGTCACTACACGGGCGCTGATGTGAATCATGACGTCGGTGAACGGCTGCGTCGCCGCGCCGTTGCCAGACTGCGTTGTGCGCAATACGATGGTCATAACAGCATCATAACCGATGAAGCGGCAACTGCCAATCAACCCAAAAGCAGCAGTAGGGCATAATCATGTTGCGAAAGGCCGTGTGTATTGCATTATTATTTGCGCAATGTGGCTGATTCTGGCTGCAGTCCACTTGTAGTGGACTTGAGCTTTCAGCCTGGAATTGATTCCAAGGCGCTCGGCTGGCTGCGGCTA
>JAPKMV010000292.1 GCA_026645635.1 Caldilineaceae bacterium | reverse complement strand
GAAGCGTGCTCGCAAGAGCAGCCAGGTTGCCGAGGCTTCACAGGGCCGGTCCCTCCGCCTCTCTGGATAAGAGTTGCTATTCGATTGGACGCGACTATAACGCGGAGCGGCGAGCGTGTCAAGTTTGAGGCGAGATTGGCTATAAAACCAATCGGCCACTCCTGAGAACAGGAGCGGCCGATTGGCTCTTCACTTTGGTGGGCGTGACAGGACTTGAACCTGTGACCTCACGGATGTGAACCGTGCGCTCTAACCAACTGAGCTACACACCCATTTCGATTTTCTATTCGCAGAGTATATCATAGCGGGACATGAGTGCAAAACCGGACGGGATCAACACACACAGATTCGCTATGTATCGACGCAATCGCTGGCCGACACGCATCAGCTTCATCCTCGTCATTGCGATGGGGATGTTCGGCTTCCTGTACGCCGTTGCCACCTGGCTGCCGGCGCTGGGCGCCATCGACCTGGCTGGCTATGCCGAGGGCATCGATTGGGTGGAAGCCCTCGCCGCCATCGGCGAACAGGCGCTCCAACTGCTCCTCGGCGCAACGAGCGGCGGAGGGCAATGAGGTGAGAAGGTGATGAGGTGATGAGGTGATGAGGTGAGAGGGTGATGAGGATAATGGCTCTCACCCTCTCACCCCCTCACCCTCTCACTGATTCGGGTCATACTTACACGTCTGCCCCTTGACGGCGTTGAAGTAGATGCAGAGTTCGATGATCGCCGGTCGCCAGAGCGTGTTGGGCGTCGGACTCGGATCCATGATCGCCCACCAATACTGTTCCTCGTCCTGCGGGTTGCCGTCGTTGAGCCAGTCGGCGTTGGGCATGGTCAACAGGCTCATCAGCCCCACCCAGGGCCAGTTGGCCGCCGCGTACTGATAGGCGCGCTTGAGATAGTCCGCCTGCACGAACATGTCGATGCCGGCGTCGGCGCCGTGCCACTTGTAGGCGGCGTTGACGGGGTCATAGGTCCAGCCAAACTCCAGCAGCACGATCTTCTTGCCGGCATCGCCGTACTTTTCCATGATGCGTCGGATGTCCTCGACGTGGCGGAAGGCAAAGAATCGATAGCCGCCATACTTCGGATTGGAGGCAGCGTCCGCGGGATCGAGTTCTGGCGGCGCAGCAAAGCCGGCGCCGTGCACGCCCAGCATGTCGAAGTACCCGCTGCTGTTGCCGCCCATCGCCTGATACATCTGTTCATAGAAAAGGTCGTCGGGCATCGCCAGATCGCTGTTGTCGCCGGTTGGCGCCATGCCCGCGTTGATCACGATGGCATTGGGATTGCCCGCCTTGATCGCTGCGTAGGCCTCACGCAGGAAGGCAGCGTACTCGGCTGGGTTCGGGCGGCGGTTGCCCCATTCACGCGCCAGGTTCGGCTCGTTCCAGATCTGATAGGCCTGGATGCAGCCGGCAGAGCCGGGCTGACAGTTGTAGCGAGCGGCCAGCGCGCCGGCATACTCGGCGAAGGCCGTTGAGTTGCCCGGCGGCGGCCCAGCCCAGAAGTTGGTCTTCTCCGGGTCGATGCTCAGCCGCGCCAGCAGCTTCAGCCCGCGGTTGTTGACCTGCTGCACCACGCGGTCTGACACCGTCCAGTCGAAGACACCACGCCCGGCGCCTTCGATCGTCTCCCAGGCAAAGGTCTGCTTCACCCAGTTGAAACCGGCATCGCGCATCAGCCCCAGGTCGTGGTCGGCCAACTCGGGCCGCCACCAGAGAAACGCCTGCCCGCCGAAGTCGGGACTGGTCATCGTGGCCGGCGCAAATGCCACCGCTGGTGCAGGTGCGGCTGTTGGCTGGCTGGGCGCGGGCGCAGCCGTTTCGCCGCCGCTTGCGCCGCTGTCATCGCGCTGGACGACCCGCTCCTCGACAGTGAGGAACTCGGCCGCGGCCCAACCGAGCGGCGTCCCATTCTCGCTGAGCTGCGTCCACTGGCCGTCGGCCGACGTCTCGACCACGCCATACTCTTCACCCTCCAACGCCAGTTTGACGATGTTGGCATTCAGGTCCGGCTGGGCGCGGATGTTGAGCTGGCTGGCGGCGATGCGTGCAACCCGCTCAATGACCGGCGCCGGCGTTGCCGTCGGTTCCGCTGGCGGCGGCGTCGCTGCGGCAGGCTGCGTGGCGGTGTCGGCTGCCGGCGGCGCGACGGTCGCGGTGGGCGTCGGTTCTGTGGCAGAGGTCTGCGGCAGGGGCGTCTTGGTCGGCGTGGGTGTCGGCGCCTCGCTGCCGCCACAGGCTGCCAGGGTCAACATCAACAGCAGACCGGTCAAAATGGAAAAGGAATGCTTGCGCACAATATGCTTGCTCATAAACGCTTCACCGTACTGAAATTTATTTAGCCAAGCCATGTCTGTAGTCCGACTTTCCCTGGTGGTCTGTCAAGCATGGTTGTATCGCTACAACTTTCCCGGATTCTGGGAGAATCCGGGAAAGTCTGAGCTACTAGAATCCGGGAAAGTTGTAAAGTGCAATGTCAACGGCCGGTCATCTGGCGCAGGGCGTCGAACGCCGGTCGTCCGAGCACGGCGAAGGCGCCCATCTCCGTGTCGCGCGGGTAGTTCAGGTTCCACAACATCGGCACGGCCACGTAGCCAGAGCCGGCCATGATGTTGAATGCCTCGACAATCCAGCGCGCCTGGGTGGCCTCGTCGATGCGCGCTTCGTACTCATAGCCGGGGAAAGGCGAGGGCGTGGACCCCCAACCAAACTCCGTCGGCCAGAGCTTCTTCGCCCCGTCGCCGTACTGCTCCATCACCTTGCGCGATTCGCGCAGCGTGCTGAGGAAGTAGAAGCTGCGGTGGTTTACATGCGACAGCGAGTCATAATTGCCACTTTGCCAGTCTTCAAAGGTGACGCTGGGCGGATTGGCAAAACCGCTCGGGTGAATGCCAATGCCGTCGCTGTAGCTCTTGAGTCCGTGCCGGTACATGCCGCGCAAGTAGTCGATGTCGTCGAAGGCGACGTCGCTGTAGCCGGCGGGCGTCGTGGCGCCGCTGATGACCAGCATCTGCGGGCACGCGCCCTTGATGGCGTTGTAGGAGCGCTTGAGCAGGTCCATGTAGCTGGCCGGCTCCAGCGGGAAGCCTTCCCACTCACGGCGCAGATTCTGCTCATTCCAGACCTCGATGGCCTGCAGGCGGCCGCAGTAACGGCCGGCGATAGAACCCAAGAAGTTGGCGAATAGTTGGAAATCTTCCGGGGGACCGCCTGTGCCGCCCAACGTCGGGCGCGCCCACCCCGGCGACGTGACCACACTGAACATGAGGTTGATGCCGTTGCCGCTCATCGCATCGACCGTGGTGTCCATCTCCTGCCAGTTGACTGCGCCCCGCTCCGGCTCGGCAAATTCCCAGCGAATCTGCTGTTTCACCCAGCTAAAGCCAAGTTGCTTGACCGCATCGACCACGCGCTGGCGGTCGCCCTGCCACATGCTGGCGGTGATGCCATAGCCGAAGCCGGCACTGGTGTTGGGCTGTGCGACCGGCGCCGCCACCGGGCTGGAGGAGGCAGCGGCGGCGGGCGCGGCGACAGGCTGTTCGACCACTGGCGCAGCGGGAATCTGCTCGGCGGTCAGGGTTGGCGCATTCGCCAGCGCGCCGTCCACCACGGTCAGCGCAGCAAAGACCCACGCCGGCTCGGCGCGTCCCTCGACCTGCACCTGATACCAATCGCCGCCGGGGCTGCGCGCCAGAATCGGCAGGCGGGCGCCGTTGGCCGCGGATGTCACGACCGGATAGTTGGTGCCAGGGCCGCTGCGCACATTCATGCGCGCGGGCACAACCACCGCAGTCGGCGCACCGTCGCTGCTGGCAGCAGGCGCCGCCTCCGGGGTGCTCACCGCAGCGGTGTCCGCACTGGTCGCTGGCGTACTTGCCGATGTGGCAGCGGGCGCCTGCGTCGCGGCTGCGCCGGTGTTGACGAACGCCGCCGCAACCCAGCCGCTGCTGGTGAGCAGTGGGCTGCTGACGCGGTACCATGCGCCATCGTCACTGACCGCAACAATTTCGACCGTCACGCCCTGGGGCAGCTTGCCGATCACCGCGGCGGTGTTGCTGGGGCGCACGCGCACATTGAGGCGCGGGGCAGCCAGCACCTGGCCGCTCGCCGGCGCGTCGCTCTGCGCGCGCACGGGCAGCGGCGTCAGGATGGCGCTGAGCGCCAGGATCGCCGCAACACAGAGTGCCCAGCCGCTGCTGCCGAGAACTCGATAACGCTGTGCAATTGATGGTAGCTTGACAGACATCTCCATTTATCCTGTGCCTGAAATGACCGGCTTGCAGGCGCACACCGTCGCATGCACCGGTTCCCTGCAATGGGTTGCACTGTGGGGTGGGGAACTGACTCTCTGCCGCTTCAGTTGTTGCAGCGAATCCAAATCCAGACGCGAGCGTGAGCATGGTTGGCGCCATACTCACGCTCGCTGCATGGGTTTCTACTTGGGCATCTGCGCCAGCGCGGTGTAGGCGGGCAACGGGTTCCAGGAAGGATCAAGGATGCCCCACTGGGCAAGCTCAGTGCCATTGGCCACCACGCGGAAGTTAAGATTCCACAGGAAAGCCGGCCCCACCCATCCCCAGTTCTTCATCATCTGATAGGCCTCGACCGTCCACTGCGCCTGTTCGGTGAAGTCGTTGTCGTCGGCATATTTGTAGGCAGGGTGATAGGCGCCGCCCGCGGCCCAACCGAATTCGGTCGGCCATACCAGCTTGTTGCCGCCGCCGTAGACATTCATGATGTTGCGGTAGCCGGTCATTGTGCTCTGGAAGCTCCACGAGTGATGAGGCGAATCGCACGCACCATTGAAGGAGTTGCCGGTCTTTTGGATGGCTTCGCAGGCGGTCTCCCAGGTGGCGGAAGGCGGCACATTGTAGCCGCTGGGATGGGCGCCGAGACCGTCCATGTAATTGTTGGCGCCGGCCTTGAACATCTCCTCCAGATAGGTGAAGTCATCCATAGCGAAGGGCGGGTTGTTGCCCGCGGGCGTCAACGCGCCGCTGATCACCAACATCGACGGGCAGGCCGACTTGATGGCGTTGTAGCTCGGCGCCAACAGCGCCACATACTCGCCCGGGTTCAGCGGCTTGTTGCCCCATTCATAGTGCAGGTTCTGTTCGTTCCAGACTTCGATTGCCTTGAGCGCGGTGTTGCAATACCGCGCCGCGACTGCGCCATTGAAGTTGGCGAAGGTCTGCGGGTCGAGCGGCGGACCTTCCACGCTGCCGTCAAAACCAGGCTCGCGCGCCCAGGCCGGCGCCTTGACAATGCTGAAGAGCACGTTCACGCCGCGGCTGCCGGAGTGGTTGACGATCTCGTCCATGGCGCCCCAGTCGATCTGACCCGGG
>JAPKMV010000291.1 GCA_026645635.1 Caldilineaceae bacterium | reverse complement strand
GTGATCAGTGCCGGTAAGGCATCGTGCCTATCCTGAAAATAGCTCACGCCAAGTCGCAAAGACGCCAAGTCGCACAGGATTTTCATCGTGATCGGTGCCGCTAAGGCATGGCGCCTATCCTGAAAATAGCTCACGCAAAGTCGCAAAGACGCCAAGTCGCACAGGATTTTCATCGTGATCGGTGCCGGTAAGGCATGGCGCCTATCCTGAAAATGGCTCACGCAAAGTCGCAAAGACGCCAAGTCGCACAGGATTTTCATCGTGATCAGTGCCGGTAAGGCGTGGCGCCTGGCATGTGATGTAACGCATCTGTAATCGTCTACGCACGTTGGCGCGCCCCTGTAATGTGTGCTACAATCGGCGCCGGTGAGATGATAAACGCGTTTCAAGTCGCCTGATTTTCCAAAATCATTCTGACCTGTGCTAGGATAACGCCGGTTTGTTATTTTCTACACAATCCTGTCGAGAACACGCGCATTGTTGGGTCTTCCGCCGGCTACAGGCTACAAGAAAATCGGCGCCACTGTGCTTGCGTTTGAATGTTAAACCTTGTGTTCTGCCGTTGAACTCCAGGGAGTCGATGGCGGAACCCTTCAGCAGCATGCAAGGAGTGAGGAAATGCTGAATCAGTATGGCTTCATTCTCATACTCAGTGGGATTGCGCTCCTGATTCCTGTGGCGGCGATTCTGATCGGCCATTTTCTTGGCCCGCGGCGTCCCGATCCGATCAAGAATGAGACCTACGAGAGCGGCGTGGAAACCATCGGCGACACCTGGATTCAGTTCCGCGCACAGTATTACCTGATCGGCCTGATCTTCCTGATCTTCGACGTCGAGGTCATCTTTCTGTTCCCGATAGCGATCGCTTTCCAGAACCTGACCTTTTTCTCGGTTTTGGCAACGGTCACCTTTGTGGTGATTCTGATCTTGGGTCTCTTCCTCGAGTGGCGCAAGGGCGCGCTCGAGTGGAAATAACCGCAGTTGCACCGGCAGTGATGCACGGAGGTTGTTGGTATGACGTGGAGTGAAGCGCTCACCCAGTTGCAGTTGGCGTTAGGCGCCCCCGAAGAACTTGCCTGGCTTGCCGAGGCGATAGCCTATTTCATCGGCGCGTTTGTGTTGGTCAATCTGTCCCTGGTCTTGGCGCTGATCCTGATCTGGATCACGCGCAAGGTGGTGAGCCGCATCCAGGATCGCATTGGCCCCAACCGCGTCGGGCCATTTGGCCTGTTCCAGACGGTCGCCGATGCACTCAAACTGCTGTCGAAAGAGGACATCACCCCGGCCAACGCCGACAAGATCGCCTATGCGCTGGCGCCGATTTTCTCCGTCTTTCCGGTATTGATGACCGTGGCCGTGATCACCTTCGCCCCGAATTTTGTCGGCGTCGACCTGAACATCGGCGTGCTCTACCTGGTGGCGCTGGGGTCGATCGGCATCATGGCGGCGCTTATGGCCGGCTGGAGCAGCAATAACAAGTATGCGCTGCTGGCCGGGTTCCGCGTCGTCGCGCAGCTCCTCAGCTACGAAATTCCGATGGTGCTGGCGATGTTGGCGCCGGTGCTGCTGGTGGGCACCATGCGCACACAGGAACTCGCCAATGCGCAGTCGCTCTACATCGGGCCGGTGAATCTGGGCCTGGGCTGGTTTGTCTTCCTGCTGCCGGGCGCCTTCCTGATCTATTTTATTGCGGCGCTGGCCGAGAGCGAACAAACGCCCTTCGACCTGCTCGAAGCGGAGTCGGAGTTGATCGCCGGTTTCCATATCGAGTATTCCGGCATGCGCTTTGCCATGTTCTTCCTGGCGCAATTCCTGAACACCTTCTTCCTGGGCGCAATTGCCGTGATGCTCTTCCTGGGCAGTTGGCAGGGGCCGTTCGCCGACCAGATTCCACTGCTGGGGCCGATTTACTTCCTGGCCAAGGTCTTCTTTATGTATGTGGTGGTGCAGTGGATTCGTGGGACATTCCCCCGCGTACGCATCGACCAGATGATGTCCTTCGCCTGGAAGGTGCTGGTGCCGCTGGTGTTGTTCCTGATCCTGGCGCAGATGATTCTGATGAAGTTGCCCTGGCCGGCCAATTTTGGTTGGGTGGGCTACCTGTTGATTCTGGCCGCCAACCTGGGCGCCGTTGCGGTGGTGCTGCGTGTGCTGGGCAAGCACATCCGCACCGAGGAAGTGCGCACCAAGCGCGCCTTTGAGCCAAAGTCGTTGATCGGCGTCATGGCGCCGGTCAGCCCGGCGGGTGATTAAGCGTTCATTCAAGGTCATCGTTGTGGCCTGCACAGACGTTTGTGAGGATAGTGCGTATGCCTGAGTTGCCGATTCCAATTCCACCGCTGCCGACGCTCCATGAGTCGGTGTTTATGGCCATTGCGCTGCTGACTGTGGTCGGTGCGTTCCTGGTTGTGGCGGCGCGCAATCTGTTTCACAATGCCTTGGGGTTGGCGCTGACCTTCTTCGGGGTGGCTGGCGTCTATTTTGTGGCGGAAGCAGAGTTTGTCGGCGTCGCCCAAGTCCTTGTCTATGTGGGCGCCATCTCAACGCTGATTACCTTCGCCATCATGCTGACGCGCGGCATGATGTATGGCGCCACGTCGCCGCTAAACCGCCAGGCGGGCACGGCCGCAATCATCGCGGCCACCGTCTTTGTCGTGATGGCTGGCCTGTTGGGGAGTTTGCCCTGGCCTGTAGCCGAAGAGCCGATCGTTGATGGCCAGATTGTGATCGCCAATCTGGGTGTCGGCTTTGTCACAGAATTTGTCGTTGCATTCTTGTTGTTGGCCGTGCTCTTGTTGGTGGCGCTGGCCGGCGCGATTGTTTTGGCGCAGGATCGCAAATAGAGTCAACTGCGGCGCGTTTGCGCCCGCTGGAGAGCGTGAGGAACGCAAACATGGTTCCATTGACCTGGTATCTGACACTGGCTGCTTTCATGTTTTGCTCCGGCTTGTATGCTGCATTGGGCCGGCGCAATGCAATTGCGGTGCTGATGGGCATCGAATTGATGCTCAACGCCGCCAACATCAACCTGATCGCGTTCTGGCGCTACGGTGTGACGCCGGTGGAGAACGTAGACGGTCAGGTCTTTGCTATCTTTGTGATTGCCGTGGCCGCGGCTGAAGTGGCGGTGGGTCTGGCGCTGATTATTTCGGTCTATCGGAATCGCAAGACCCTCAACCTGGATGAGTTGGATATTCTGAAGGGGTAAGCTGGTTGCGCGCCGGGCCAGCCTGGATGCCATGCCGAAGCAGAAACTGACGGGTACGCTGGACGAACAGTGCCAATTCTTGTACGACATGGCGCTGGCTAAGATGGCGGAAGGCAACTACACCGGCGCCAAACATGCGCTGCAAGAGATCGTCAAGCACCGGCCGGATTTTCGGGACGCCGCGGCATTGCTGGAAGATGTCAAGCGGCGCAAATCCGACCAGACGTTTCTGCTGATCTGCGCCTTTATCGGCGCTGCCGTGGGCGTCGCAGTCGGTTCTGCGATGGGAGCGCCGAACGACCTGGTGCTGCTGCTTTATCTGGGGGCTGGTGGTCTGGTAGGGTACGGCGCTGGAAATCTGATCAGCAGCTATCGCCAGCCGAAAGCCTGAGTGTCGAGGGTTGGTCTGCCAGTCGCTGATCTGTGGATTGTATAAACGAGCGTGAACAGCCGCTGTGGCTGAACCCGATTTCTGAGAGCGGCTTGCCCATTTGGGTCTTAGCCCAGCAATGAACGAGGTTGCGCAATGGAAGGTTTTCTCAACTTAGCGTGGGTTTTACCGATTCCACCCTTCCTGTCATTTCTTGCGATCATTCTTTTCTTGAATCGCAACAAGACTGTAAGTGCCTTGACGGCCATCGGCGGCGTCTTTGTCAGCTTTGTCATCGGCTGGCCGATTGCGTTTGCCGTCTTCACGACCGAGCACTTTGGCGAGCATCCGCTCTATGGCGAGTTATTCACCATTCCCACTGGCATGACCTCGCTGATGATCGGCTACCAGGTTGATCCAGCCAATGCGCTGATGATCTTCATGGTCACCTTCCTGCTGCTGATGATCTTCATCTACGCCTACGGCTACATGTCGGCGTATCCGGCCCATCTGCGCCCGGAGGATGATCCGCTGGCATACAAGCAGCACAAGGACCCCCGCTATAGCCGCTTCATGGCTTACATCAGCCTTTTTGCCACCGGTATGTTGGGGCTGGTCGTCTCTAACTCGCTGCTCACCTTCTTCGTTTTCTGGGAGATCATGGGTCTGTGCAGCTACTTGCTGATCGGCTTCTGGTATGAGAAGCCGTCGGCCAAGAAGGCTGCGTTCAAGGCGTTTATGACCACCCGCATCGGCGACGTGATCATGCTGGTCGGCATGATGCTGCTCTACATGTGGAGCGAGCCGAGCACCCTGGTCTTCGAGCAGATCCTGGCGATGGAGAACCTGGAGCACCTGGCGAGCATGACGGTGACCATTCCGCTCATCGGCGTCACCACTTCGGCCATCGGGTTGATCGCCGTGCTGCTCTTCTTCGGCACGGTGGGAAAGAGCGCCCAATTCCCGCTCCACGTCTGGTTGCCCGATGCGATGGAAGGCCCGACACCGGTCAGCGCCCTGATCCATGCGGCGACGATGGTCAGCGCCGGCGTCTTCCTGGTCGTGCGTATGTTCCCGCTCTTCTTCGTGGCCGGCGAGACCTCGCCCGGTTCGATGCAGTTCGTGGCGATGACCGGCGCGTTCACCGCGCTCTTCGCCTCGTTCATTGCGGTGGCGCAGTGGGACATCAAGCGCGTGCTTGCCTACTCCACCATCGCCCAGCTCGGCTATATGATCGCGGCGTTGGGCACCGGCGCCTATGTGGCCGGCTTCTTCCACCTGATCACCCACGCCTTCTTCAAGGCGCTGCTCTTCTTGGGTTCCGGCTCGGTCATCCACGGTGTGGAGCATGGTTTCCACAATGCCCATGCCCACGGCAACGGCCATGGCGATGGCCACGACGCCCACCACGGCTCGCACATCATCCACCGGGCCGACGGGGACCTGGATCCCAACGACCCGCAGGACATGCGCAACATGGGCGGCCTGCTCAAGCGAATGCCGCTGACCGGCTGGACATTCATCGTCGGTGGCCTGGCGCTTTCGGGCTTCCCCTTCCTCTCCGCCGGTTTCTGGTCGAAGGATGAGATTCTCTCCAGCACCTGGTACACCGAAGATACGATCATCTTCTGGATGCTGGCGATTTCGGCGTTCCTGACTGCGTTCTACACGGCGCGCCAGATCGTGCTGACCTTCCTGGGCAAGCCGCGCAGCGAAGGTGCTGCCCACGCGCCGGAAAGCGTGCGCAGCATGACGATTCCGCTGCTGCTGATTGCG
>JAPKMV010000290.1 GCA_026645635.1 Caldilineaceae bacterium | reverse complement strand
AGAACGAGGCCATGATCCTCCCGTCCCAGGGCGCCTGCACCATCAACATCGAAGGCCAGCCCTTCACCACCTCGCTGCGCGGGCTGCGTTTCCTGGTCAGCAATCCCACCGACAAGAACGAGCAGAACCTGTTTGCCCTGGAGCGCTCCGACCTGCCCAGCACCGGCATCGAGTGCGGATTCTCCGCCCAGGGTCTCGACCTGAGCCGCGACGTGTACAAGCGCCTCAACTGGGGCGGGCTGTCCGGCATCGGCCCCGTAGCCAACGCCGTGCAGGGCGACATCACCTTCCGCTTCCAGAGCGCCGAGAAGATTCCCACCGACGCAGTGCCCTGGCAGTTCGAGGTGACCATCCCGCGCTGCGAGTTCAGGATGGGCAACTTCCAGGCGCGCGGCCGCGACCTGATCCGCTTCGACCTGGCGGGCCTGATGGTGGACGACGAGAACAGCTTCGCCCACCCGATTACCCTGCGCCTGGTCAACACCGTCGCCGCCTATTGAGGATTTGTGGGTCAAGCCACCGGATTGGACGCAGAGACGCGGCGACGCAGAGGCTCGCAGAGGAGTGGCAACGCTGGCCAATGCTGCGCACGCTCCCGGTTTTCTCTGCGTTTCTCTGCATCCGTTCGAGTGGCCTCACGGGAACCCTCTCCGCCTCTGCGTCGAATCAGGTGACTTTACAGACAGTGTCTGAGGAACACACACATGGCTGACGCCGCGTTGGGCAACTATCAAGAGCAGTCGCGCCGCACCTGGCGCCGGGTGCACACCGACCACCCCATCATCTACCCGACGCTGGGGCTGGTCAACGAGGCGGGCGAAGTGGCCGGCAAGGTCAAGAAAATCTTCCGCGACCAAGAGGGACTCATCGGCGCCGACGACCGCGCAGCGCTCCAGCAGGAACTGGGCGATGTGCTCTGGTACTTCACCCAGATCTGCACCGAGCTCGACCTGACGCTGGAAGAAGTCGCCGCCGCCAACCTGGAGAAGCTCGCCTCCCGGCTGGCGCGCGGCGTCATCGGCGGCGACGGCGACCAACGGTAAGCAAAAGCAACGGAAGCATCAACCATGCCTGCCCGCCCATTGCCTCCTATCACGAGGCATCCGGCGCGGCATAGAGTCAAGAGCATCCAAAGGAGCCGTATGCAGAGCACCATCACCTATCTCTTCGACGCCGACGACGAAACGCCGCTGGCCGCCCTCCGCCTCACCGTGCAGACGCTCAAAATCAAGGGCGTCGGCGACCATGCGCGCCTGGTGCAGTTGGCCGGCAACCAGTGGCGCCACGAATGCGGCCTCGACGAGCCGCCCCCGCCCGACCCGGCGACGGGGGAGACGCCGCCCGCGCCGGAGCCGACGAGCGAGCAGATGCTGCTCTACCAGTGGTATCTGCGCTGGGCGAAATGCACTGCGGCCACCAAACGCGTCGCCGTGGTGTACCGCACCGAAGGCCAACCGCCGCTGGATCCAGCGCTGACCGACGCCTGGGGCTGGGAAGAGGTCACACTGGCAGCCATCGGTCTGGACCGGCCGGAAGGCGTGCTCGACCTGCCCGTCGACCTGGTGGAAGCGTGGGACCGCGCCACGGACACGGTGAATCCCGGCGTCTTTGGCCGCAACAATCTGACCTCCCAGGCGAAAAAAAAGACGGGAGTCCTGTCGGTGACATAGACCAGCGGGACATGATCGACGATTTCCTGACGGAAATTCTGCATCCGCAGCCGGACACCGGCTTTGTTACCGACGAAGATCTGGAGCGAGCCGAACGGGAGAAAGCGCCTCTCTGCGACGAGGCAAGCCTCCAGATTTTTCGCATCTGGTATCAGTTCGGCGGCATGAAGCGTCCGCTGACCCCCGTCGAAGCCGCCGAAATGCCGGCATGGCTGGCGCGCGACTTTGTCTATCTGCTGGCGCGCATCCGCCAACTGGGTGACGCCTCCGAACTGGGCCAGTGGGTGGAGCGCAGCATCTACAAAGAGGCGAGCCAGGACGAGCGGCTGTATCCCCCGCGTGACCTGTGGACTTGAAAAACTGACGTGAACAAAGGGGGCGAGGGGCGAGGGGCGAGTTGCGAGTTGCGAGGGGCGAGTTGCGAGTTGCGAGGGGCGAGTTGCGAGGGGCGAGGGGCGCGTGCTTCGCATCTCTCTGCGAACCGTTCGAGTAGCCTCACGGGAATCTCCTCTGCGTCAAAGCAGTTGGCTTGTCCAACCCTCTCTGAGAAACTGGTTGAAAAGCTACCCGCTTTGACGCGGAGGCGCAGAGATGCAGAGAAACGCAGAGAAAACCGAGAGAGAGGGCAGCATTAGCCGGCGTTGGCACTCCTCTGCGAGCCTCTGCGTCGCCGCGTCTCTGCGTCAACCTCGCCCCTAGTTTCAAGTCAGGCAACATGCCTCACCGGCACCAATAACGATGAAAACAGCCAGTCAGCGTCGCAACTCGCCCCTCGCAACTCGCTATTTTCACATCAGTGTCCATGCCCCTGCGGGGCACAATTGGCAATGAAAATAGTGACCGGCAGGCGTCGCCCGTCGCAACTCGCCCCTATTTTCAGGATCGGCATCATGCCTACGGCGCCACAAACGACGAAACTTGCTGGTTGGCGTCGCCCCTCGCAACTCGCCCCTCGCCCCTATGTTCACATCAGATTCTGAGAGCAGCAATGGCCACCGTTCGCGATCGATTGAAGCAGGCAGGCAATGCCACCAGCCGGCAGCGGGACGGCGACCCGCCGCCCACCGACCCCTTTCAGGCGCTGCTGCAGTTTCGCCTGCCCTTCTTCGACGACCCGGACGCGCCCGCGCCGGAAGCCGAGGAACCGCTTTTTGCCCCGGGCCTGAGCGCCGCCGACCTGGAAGCCGCCCACTGGGAGCGCCAGCGCCAGGCCGACGCCACCCCGCCCGCGCCCGCCGACCCGCTCCAGGCCCTGCTGCAGTTCCAACTGCCGTTCCAGGGTCCCGTGCAGCCGCAGCCGGGCCTGCCGGAAGAAGACAACTGGCTCGCCAGTGTGCAGCAGGGGTGGGAGCAGAACCCCGGCGTCGCCTACGCCAGCGCCGTCCGCCGCGACCTGCTGGCGACCCCGCCGCCCGCCAACGACCCCAGCGCACCCGCGCCGCAGGGGCCGGGCCTGCTGGAGCACGTGGGCGCCTTCTTTGCCGGCTATGGTGCGTTCAGCGAATTCGTCTACAACACGCCCCTGCCGGGCGCCAACACAACCCTCGCCCAGATGGTCAGCAAGGGCGCCGAACTGAACGCCATGAGCCAGGCCATGCAGTCCGGCGCATGGGTCATGACATCCGGTCAGACTGAGGTTGGCAGGCAGACCTACACTGTCGGGCGCGAGGGATATTACGCCGGCGTCGAGGACTACAAGCTTGCCATCCAGTACAACGATCCCGCTTACTGGGGTATGACTGAAGAGCAGGCCGCCGAATTCGCCATGGCCGACCGCGCCTTCGTCGGCATGAAGCAGCCCTGGTTCACGAACCAGATGCTGCCCAACCCCAGCGCCGGCCAAGCCATGACCCAGGCCGAGATCATGCGCTTTCAGGCGGAATGGATTCTGAACCGCGAGCGCGACGTCGAGGCCATCGCCACCCAGGCCGCCATCCTGCTGGGCGCATCACAGGCCGGCATCGACTTCAGCCGGCACCCTGCCATCGTGCAGTTGCTCCACGAACTGGGCGTGCCCACGCCAGCCCAGCAAGCACAGCAGGCAGCCAGCAGCGCATCCATTCCCCACCTGGGTCTCGCCGGCCCCGCCGCGCCATCGACCGGACCCACCGGCATCGGCGTCACAGGCACATTGGGCATAAGCGGCACATTGCCTACCGGCGCCGCTCCCGCAATCGCCGCAAAGACTCAGCCAACCATCCCATTCGACAGCCAGACCGTCGAGGCCCTGCTCCAGCAAGGCTACTCGCGGCAGATCATCGAGAGTTTTGCCGACCCAGACCGCTACGCAGACCTCTACGGCACGCCCGAATTCTTGGAGGTGTTGGGCAGCGTGCGCACCCTCGATGCCCTCAAACGCTCGATGGGGCTGCACCAGGTGCAGGACGCCAGCATCCCGCTGTTCAATCAGATGCTCTTCGACATCTCACTGGGAACGGACACCGTCGTAGGACTGGCCGGCGACCTGCTGGGCATCAGCGGCAAGGTCGCCCGCGTCTCCAAGCAGCTCAACATCTTCGGCGACGCCACAACACCCGACGTGCTGGAGCGCATGGCCCGCGCGGCAACCGGGCAGCCAGTCGAAGGGCCGCTGACTCAGTTGGAAGCGGCTGCGCGCCTGCGTGCGGCCCAATCGTCCAGCCGCACGCTCTCCTCCTGGCGCTTCCTGGCCGACACCGCCAACACCGTGACCCACATCGCCGGCAACGTCAAGCGCGCCGCCCAGACCGTCGCCGGCCTCGGCATGGCCGGTTTTGGCGCGTTCAGCATGTGGAGCCTGGCGCGCGGGGACGACCCGTCGCTGGACAGCGAAGACCGCATCACCGCCGCCACCGCCGGCTCAGCCTTTGGCGGCATGGGGCTGCTGGGCATCGCCGGGCTGGCCAGCCCGCTCGCGGCCAGGCTCGCCCGCCGCGCCACCGTCGGCGAACTCTCCGCGGCCGAGGCCAACCGCACCTTCAACAACATCCGCCTGCTGCGCAACCGCGACGCGCTGGCCGACACCGGCGCCTACCAGCGCTATGTGCGCGAGAGCGCCGGCGCCTGGTCTGCCCTGCTCAAAGACGAGCGGCCCCGCTACGTCATCGACATCGAGACCACACTCAAGGGCGGCGACATCTTCCAGGTCGCCCTGCGCCCCCTCGCAGGCGGCGCAGTGAAGGAGTGGCTCATCAAGCCGCCCGCGGGTACGGACGCCGGCCTCGACGCCAGCAAGGACGCCTACCAGCGCGCCCTGCGCGAGGGCATCCCCCTCGACCTGGCCATGCGCCAGATTCGAGAAGAGTTGGGCGACGCCGCCATCCTCATCGGCCACAACGTCGCCGCCTTCGACCTGCCTCGGCTGCTCCAGGCCGGTCTCCAGGGCGACTACATCCCCGTGGACACCCTGGCGATGGCGCTCCATGCCGGCGTGCAGACGCCGACCCATGAACTCACCCTGGGCGCGCTCTATCAGCACTACACCGGCGGCCCCCTGACCGGCGCGCACGACGCGGCAGTGGACATCGCCGCCACCGCCGAAATCTACAATCAACTGCGGCCGGAAGTGAGCCGCGGCCTCGGCAGCGAACTGGCGCGCCTCACCGGCCTCAACCTGCCGGAGCCGCCCCTCGCCGAACTCAACCCCCGCGCCTTGCCCGGCAGCCTCTCCGACCTGCTGCGCCGGCAGGAGACGACCTACCGCATCGA
>JAPKMV010000028.1 GCA_026645635.1 Caldilineaceae bacterium | reverse complement strand
TGGAGATCATCGCCTTCAACCCCGGCCTGGTCATCACCGAGATGTTGAGCGAAGTGGATGTCGTGCCCGGCTACGAAGAAAGCGTGCAGCCGCTGCGCACCGTTGTTCAATTCTGGGGCAACCCGCCGGAGACGCCCGCGCGCCGCGCCGTCTGGCTGGCGTCGTCCGCCACTGACGGGCGCAACGGCCTGGTCGAGCGCCAGTTGAGCACCGCCGCCATGCTCGCCGGCCTCCTGCGCGCCGGCCTCCGCCGTCTCACCAACACGCCGCCGCCCCCCTTCGCCCTCACCGTCCGCCCGGTAGGCGGTGGCAAGTGACCCGTGACGAGTGACCGGTGACACGCCCCTTCACAATTCACAATTGACCATTCACAATTCACAATTCACCATTTCACACTCGCCTATGCCCATCACCACCGTCATCCACACCAACACCCACAGCATCGACCGCGTCCTCGGCGCCAACGCGCCGGTGCTGCTGATCTTCTGGCGCCCCAGCGCGCCGCTGCCAGCCGCCGTCGACCAGCAGTTGGACCAGCTTGCCCAGCAGTACGCGGGCAAGGCACTGCTGGCCAAGATCGACGCCGACGCCGAGCGCGACCTGGCCGCCCGCTTCGACGTGACCGCCACGCCGGCGATCCTGCTCGTGCGCAACCGCCAGGTGGAAGCCACCCTCACCGGCGCCGCGCTGAGCCAGGCGGGCGCGTGGCTGGCCTACGCCGTGGAGGGCAAGCCCAAACCCGCCGCGGCTGCACCGCCACCGCCCGCGCACCCGCTGATCCTCACCGACGCCACCTTTCAGCAGACTGTGGCCGGCAGCCGCCCGGTGCTCGTGGATTTCTGGGCGGCCTGGTGCGGGCCGTGCCGCATGGTCGCGCCCCACGTGGAGAAGCTGGCGCAGGAATTCGCCGGCCGCGCGGTGGTGGCCAAGCTCAACGTGGACGAGAACCCGGTCACCGCGCAGCGCTTCAACGTGATGAGCATCCCCACACTGCTCATCTTCAAAAACGGCGCGGTGGTGGACACCATCGTCGGCGCGCAGCCACTCCCCGTGCTCCAGCAACGGCTTAGTCGGTGGGTGTAGCGGCCATGACCAACTTCGCCGCCAGTGCCAATGACTTCGGCTTCCGGCTGCTGCAACAGCTCAGCAGTGCCCAGCCCGGCGCCACCGCGCTGATCTCTCCCTTCAGCATCGCCGCCGCACTGGCCATGACCTACAATGGCGCGGCCGGCGCCACCGCCACAGAGATGGCCGCCGTGCTGGGCTGGCACGATCGCGACCTGGCCACCCTCAACGCCGGCGCGCAGGCGCTCATCGCCGATCTGCTGGCCGCCGACCCAACGGTTGCTCTGCACGTCGCCAATTCGCTCTGGCCAGACGCCGCCTTTGCGCTCAACCCTGAATTTGCTGCGCAGGTCAGCGCGGCCTATCATGCCGCAATGCAGACCCTCGACTACGCCGATCCCGCAGCCGCCGCGGACGCCATCAACGCCTGGGTCGCGACGCAGACCGCGCACAAGATCACGAACCTGCTGGCGCCGGCCGATCTCGCCAACGCAGTCATGGCGCTGGTCAACGCCATCTACTTCAAGGGTGCGTGGAGCCAACCCTTCGACCCGCGCCTGACTGCGCCGCGGACCTTTCACAAACCGGACGGCACTACGGTGGTGGCGCCCTTTATGCGGCAGATGCGCCGCTGGCAGTATGCCGTTGTGGATGAGGTGAGCCTGGTCTGGCTGCCCTTTGGCGCGGGACGGCTGGGCATGATGCTGGCGCTGCCGCCCGCTGGGTTGCCGCTGGCAGAATTCCAGGCCGCGCTGGGTGTGGATACATGGGCGCACTGGCTGGACGCGTTTGCAGAGGAATTGGGCACGGTGACGCTGCCGCGCCTGACCGTGCGCGCACACTTCGACCTGGCCGCCCCGCTCCAGCAAATGGGCATGGGGTTGGCCTTCACCGGCGCAGCGGACTTCCGTCACATGGGCGACGGCCCGCTGCTGATCAGCAAGGTGGTGCACGAAGCCACACTCGAAGTGAACGAAGTCGGCGCCGAAGCGACCGCCGCCACCGCCGTGGTCATGGGGCGCAGCATTCCCCATCCCCGCTTCGATCTGGTTTTCGACCGCCCCTTCTTCTGCGCGATCTACGATCTATCGACGACAGCGATTGTGTTTGCAGGCTACATCTGCGCACCAGAGACCTGAAACCAGCAGGGTACTTCACAATTCACAATTCAGACTTCACAATTCTGAATTGTGAATTGTGAAGTCTGAATTGTGAAGTAGTCATTCCAGATCAGGCGCCTTGTAGTAATTCACCCCTAGCGCATCCCAGCGCGGCTTGTGCGCGGCCAGGCGCGGGCGGTATTCGTCCCAACTGCGGCCCGCCGGCGACCAGCCGATTTCGGCGATGCCCGGGAGCCGCGGAAAGGCCATGTATTCGATGTCGGCAATGGTCACCAGCGTCTCCGCCCAAAGTGCGGCCTCCACCCCGGCGATGGCCGCCGGGTCCAGGCCGGGGATCAGCGTGGACGGCTCCCAGGTGTAGGACTGCTCCGGCGTGATGTAGCCGGCCCAGGTCAGCCCCAACGGCGTCTGTTCGTCATATTTCATGTCCAGGTAGGTGCGATTCGCCGGCGCCAGGATGACCTGTGCGCCCTGAGCCGCTGCCGACAGCGCATGGTCCGCCGCGTCGGGCGTCAGCCGCCACTGCTGGAGCAGCGCATCGCGGCGCATCTGCGCCTTGCCCATTTCTTCCCAGCCGACCGGACGCTTGCCGTGGCGAGACACCAGTTCCTGCACCCGCGCCATGAAGATCCGATATTCTTCGTCCAAGGTGGCGTGCGCCTCGTCGCCGCCGATGTGCAGGTACGGCCCAGGCGTCAACGCAGCCAATTCGCGCAACACGTCGTCGATGAAACGATAGGTGATCTCTTTCTCGACGCACAGCGAACTGAAACCGACTTCGACGCCGGTGTAGGGCGAGCGGGCCACGCCGTCACAGTTCAACTCGGCGTAGGCGGCCAACGCAGCGTTGGTGTGGCTGGGCATGTCGATCTCCGGCACGATGACGATGTGGCGCGCCGCCGCATACGCGACGATGGCGGCGTAGTCGGCCTGGGTGTAATAGCCGCCCGGCGCGCCGCCCACCGCGGTGCGGCCACCCACCTCGGCCAGCCGCGGCCACGACTTGATCTCGATGCGCCAGCCCTGGTCGTCACTCAGGTGTAGATGCAGCCGATTGAACTTGTACAGCGCCAGCAGGTCGATATAGCGCTTCACGTCGGCGACGCCAAAGAAGTGGCGAGCCACATCCAGCATGGCGCTGCGCCACCCGTAGCGCGGATAGTCGCGGATCGTCCCCGCGGGCAACAGCCACGGCCCAGGCTGCTGCGTAGACGACTCCACCGCCGGCGGGAGCAGTTGGCGCAGCGTTTGCACCGCGTAGAAGTGGCCGGCAGGCTGGGGCGCGCGCACCGTAACCACCGTGGGCGTGATCGCCAGTTCGTAGCCCTCATCGCCCAGTTCCGGGTCGGCGCCAGTCGTGAAGTGAATTCGATTCGGCTGCGCGCCGGTTGCTGGCTGCACGGGGAGCGGCAGCCCAGTGGCCGGACGCAGTAGCCCGGCCAGAAACTCGGCGACCGCGGCCAGCGCCGGCGCATCGTATGCGACTGCCGTCTCCGCATCGAGCGCAAACGCGCCCGCGCCCGGCGTCATCTGCACGGGCATAGGAATGATGTTATGGGTTTGCATGGGTTTTGTATTACTTCCCTTTTCTCGGAACCTGCCAACTATTTTGCGTGCCAAAGAGTGCTTTGGCGTCACGAATTGTACAAATTTGAACGAATGAAGAACGAATATTCGTGCGCATTCGTCGGAATTCGTGCAATTCGTGACAAAGATGAGTGGTCACACCAAGCGTTTCAGATCATCCTCGCTCAAGACGGGAATCCCCAGTTCAGTGGCCTTCGCCAGTTTGCTGCCCGCGGCTTCTCCGGCCACCAAATAGGTGGTCTTACTGCTCACGCTGCCCGCCACCTTGCCGCCGTGCTGCTTGATGAAGGCGTGGGCATCGTCGCGGCTGAAGGTGGGCAGCGTGCCCGTCACCACAAGGGTCATGCCGGCCAGCGGCTTGGGCGCAGCCAGCGTGACCACGCGCTCCTCGGCCACCTGCACCCCGGCATCGGCGAATTTGCGGATCAGCGCCCGGTTCGGTTCGACAGCAAACCAGGTGCGCACGCTCTCGGCGATCTTCGGCCCGATGCCCTCGATCTCGCTCAGTTTTTCGACGCCGGCTTCCATCAGGTCGAAAAGGCTGGCGTAGCGCTGCGCCAGTGTCTCAGCCACCACCGATCCGACAAAGCGGATGCCCAGCGCCGTGAGCAGCCGGTGGATTGGCTGCTGCTTGCTCGCCTCGACGCCCGCGCGCAGGTTATCGACGCGCTTGTCGCCGTAGCCCTCCAACTGACGAATCTCGTCCCAAGGCAGGTGGTAGATGTCGGCCAGATCCTTGATGTAGCCGCGCGCCACGAAAAGCTCCGCCTGCTTGATGCCAAAGCCTTCGATGTCCATGGCGCCGCGGCCCACAAAATATTCCACGGCGCGCACAAGCTGCTCCGGGCAGGCGGTGTTGATGCAGTAGGTCGCCGCCTCGCCCGGCGGCCGCATCAATGGCTGGCCGCAAACCGGGCAGGCCGGCGGCATCGTCCACTCCCGCTCGGAGCCGTCGCGTGCGTCCAGCAGCGGACGCAGCACCTTGGGGATCACTTCGCCGGCGCGCTTGATCACCACCTTGTCGCCGATGCGAATGTCCAGATCGCGGATGTAATCCTCGTTGTGCAGCGTGGCGCTCTTGACCGTGACGCCGCTCACCTGCACCGGTTCCAGCACAGCATTGGGCGTGATGGCGCCGGTGCGCCCAACATTGATGACGATGTCGAGCAGCGTGGTGATCGCTTCCTCGCCCGCATACTTGTAGGCCAGCGCCCACCGCGGGTCTTTGCCGGTAAAACCAAGCTGCTGCTGCAAGGCCAGGCTATCCACCTTGATCACGCAGCCGTCCACCTCATAGGGCAGGTCGTCGCGGCGGCGGCCAAAGGCTTCCACGTAGTCGGCCAGCGTCGCAAAATCCGCATCAGCGAAGACGCGCCGGTCTGGACAGACCGGCAGCCCCAGGTCGCGCAGATAGTCGAGCGCCTGGCTGTGGTGCGTCAGCTCCGGCCCGCCCTCGACGATCAGCGCCTGATAGACCCACAGCTTGAGGGGGCGCCCGGCGGACACCGCAGAGTCAAGCTGGCGCAGGCTGCCCGCAGCGAAGTTGCGCGGGTTGGCGTAGGCGCGCTCGCCCTGCTCCGTCTGGCGCGCATTGAAGCGGGCAAAGTCGCCCTTCTCCACATAGCCTTCCCCGCGCATCACCAGCCGCGCCGGCGCCGGGCCAGCCTCTGCGGCAGCAGGGACCTGCAGCGGTAGCACACGCACCGTGCGCAGATTGGCGGTGATGTTCTCGCCGAAGTCACCGTCGCCGCGGGTGGCGCCGAGCACGAAGCGCCCCTGCTCGTAATGGAGCACGACGGTCAACCCGTCAAATTTGGGTTCGACGACATAGCTCAACTGGTCGTGCAGGTCCGCGGGCAAGAAGCGCTTGACCCGCTCGCGCCATGCGTGGAGGTCGTCCGGGCCAAAGGCGTTGGCCAGGCTGAGCATCGGCGCAGGGTGGCGCACCTTCTCGAATTTCTCCGCCACGAAACCGCCCACGCGCACCGTGGGGCTGTCGTCGCTGCGCAGTTCCGGGTGCGCAGCTTCCAGTTCAACCAACTCGCGCCAGAGCGCATCGAACTCCGGGTCGGAGATCTCCGGGTCGTCGAGGATGTAGTAGCGGTATTGGTGATAGCGGATCGCCTGGCGCAGCCGTGCGACGCGCGCCGCCAGGTCGGTTGGGTTGATTGCCGAATCCATAAACCTTGTTCCTGCTCATTTGCTTGCTGACAGAGCCTGGATGAATTATCTACGCGTGGGGCGGATCACGCCAACAATGAGGAATCGCGCTGTGGGGAGAGGATGAATAGACCGCGGATTTGGCGGATGGGGCGGATTTCCGCGGATTTTCCGTAACTACTCAGAGCCTGTTTGTAAAGTCACTCCACTTTGACGCAAAGGCGCAGAGATGCAGAGAAACGCAGAGACAATCGAGAGAAAGCGCAGCCGTAGCCAGCCTAGCAACTCCTCTGCGAACCTCTGCGCCACTGCGCCTCTGCGTCAGCCTTGCCCCTTTTCAAACAGGCTCTGAGGCCTGGTAGTTACTTTTATCCGCGAGAATCCGCCGCATCCACCAAATCCGCGGTCAATTGAGCCTGCCAACTGCGCCGCCAAATCCGCGGTCTATCACGATTGCCGGCTGCGCCACCAGATGCCCGGCAGCATGCGCACCTTGCCCCATTTGCCCACATAGGCGCGGCGGCTGAACACGTCGTAGTCGTTGGCCTCGATGGCGCTGAGAATGCCGCGGTACAGGTCAGCAGCAGCCCCAATGGCGAAGCGGCCATCCCGGTTCAACATGCGGATGCCTGGCATGGCCTCGGCGTACAGGCGGCGGTTGCGCTCGACTTGAAAGCGCATGAAGCTGCGCCAGCGCTCGGTGACGACACCGGCCGCCAGGTCATCCTCGGACAGCCCATGCGCGGCCAGCTCATCTTGGGGCAGGTAGACGCGACCGATGCGCCAGTCGGCGCCCACGTCGCGCAGAATGTTGGTCATTTGCAGCGCCACGCCCAGCTTGATGGCGTAGGGGATCGCCTCTGGCCCGGAAAAGCCGATGATGTGCATGCTCATCAGCCCTACCGTGGAGGCAACACCATAGCAATACTCGGTCAAATCGTCGAAGGTGGCGTAGCGCGTCTGGTCGAAGTCGCGCGCCACCCCCTCGATCAACTGCTCGGCATAGCGAAGGGGAATGCCATAGCGCAGCCGCGCATCGGCCCAGGCCACGGCCACCAGATCATCTGCCGGCGGGTGCTCCCGCGTCGCCCGCATCCGCCACTGTGCCAGACGGGCCGACTCGTCACCCTCCATGCGGTCGACGATATCGTCGCTGGTGCGGCAGAAGGCGTATAGCGCCCGCGCCGCGCGCCGCTTATCAGCCGGCAGCAGACCGGAGGCCAGGTGAAACGAGCGGCTGTTCACCGCAGTCACGCTTTCGCAGTAGCCGTAGGCGTTTTCCAGCAGGGTTTCTTCGAATGTCAAGGCGGCTTTGGGCTGTTCATCGTGCAGATGCAGCGCCTCAGTGGCAAGGTCGAGCAGGTTATGTTCCCATGCGTGCTGCAGTTGCATCCAGTTCTCCTTGCTGTGCCAGCATCTTTTGTGCGTCAATGTCGGTGAGTTCCAACATGGTTGCCAACTTTAACATACCGATCATTGTTTGTCAAGCGCAGTTCTCCTAATTTGTCCAGATATCGCCCAGAAAATAACTAGAACTTTCTTATGCAAATGATTGACAACTACTTCGAGTGCTGTTATACTGTCAAAAGTCGAAGGGTAGTACTGGACCGTTGTCGTCCAGCATAATACAGGCATGATAAATCAAGGATGACGATGAGCGATAAGACACCCACCTATAACTTGAAAGCGGTTGTGCGTGACACTGGGCTGAAGCCGGACACGCTGCGCGCCTGGGAACGACGCTATGGCGTGCCCGCTCCGCAGCGAACCGACAGCGGCCACCGTCTCTACTCGCAGCACGACATTGACACGTTGAAGTGGCTGCTCGACCGCCAAAACGAAGGCATGAGCATCAGCCGTGCCATCGAGCTGTGGAATCGCCTGGAAAGCGAAGGATCCGACCCGCTGCAGGCAACGATTACGCCGGGCGCGCACCGCCACGTCGAGCCGCGCATCACACCGGCAGCGCTCGACCACCCTACGCTGGGCAACGGCGATGTGGTCGCCGGGCTGCGCGACGCGTGGGTGAACGCCTGTCTGGCTTTCGACGAATTTCATGCCGAACAATTGCTGGCGCAGGCTTTTGCTGTCTTTCCCATCGAGGTCGTCTGTATCGATCTGATCCAGCGCGGCCTGGCGCAGATCGGTGAAAGCTGGTATCGCGGCAAGATCACTGTGCAGCAGGAGCACTTCGCCTCCGCCCTGGCCTTGCGCCGCATGGAAGCGCTGCTCACCTCCACGCCCGCGCCGACGCGGCCCGGGCGCATCATCGTCGCCTGCCCGCCGGAAGAAGAACACACCTTCGTGCCGCTGATGCTCTCGCTGCTGCTGCGCCGCCGCGGCTGGGATGTCGTCTATCTCGGCGCCAACGTGCCGCTGCGCAGCCTGGAATCCACGCTGCATGCCGTGCGCCCTAGCCTGGTCGTCCTCACTGCACAGCAGTTGTACACTGCGGCCAGCCTGCTGGAGATGGCGGAAGTGCTCTTCCACGAGCGTGTGCCGGTAGCGTTCGGCGGCCTGATCTTTACCCAGGCGTCAGACCTGTATCAGGCGATCCCAGGCTACTATCTTGGCGATCGCCTCGACCAGGCGACGGCGATGATCGAGCAGGTGATGACGTCACTGCGTCCCCAGCCCGCGCAGCGGCTGATCCCCTATGACCACAGAGAGGCGCAGGATGTCTTCCGGGCGCACCAGGCGCAGATCGAAGCGCGCGTTTGGGCGGTCATGGAAAATCACATCCCCAAGCGCCATCTGGCTATGGCCAACCAAAGCCTGGGACGCAACATCACCGCGGCGCTGGCACTGGGCAACATGAATTATATTGACCCAGACATCGAATGGGTTGAAGGGCTGCTTGTCAATCATTACGAGATGCCGCCGGAAGCGCTCGACGGGTATCTGGAAGCCTACGCGGACGCTGTCTCAGCCACCCTCGACGCGCGCGGCGCTCCGGTGGTCGACTGGTTTGCCCGTTTGTTGGGGCGTCAACTGACGCCAACCGTCAGAATTTCGCCGAAGACAAAGAGCTTAGCCTAAAGGAGACAATGTTTATGCGTATCGTCATCACCGGCGGGACGGGTCTGATTGGCCGCCCGCTCAGCCAGGCGCTTGTCGCCGCGGGTCACGAAGTTGTCGTGCTCACCCGCAATCCGCAAAAAGCCAAGAACATGCCCGCAGGCGTCCGCCTGCAAGCATGGGACGGCGAAACCGCATCCGGGTGGGGGGAACTGGCCGACGGCGCCCACGCCATCGTCAATCTGGCCGGCGAAGGCATCGCCGATGGCCGCTGGAGCAGCGCGCGCAAACAGGCGATTCGCCAGAGTCGCGTCAACGCGGGCAAAGCGGTGATGGAGGCACTCCAGGCCGCCACGGTCAAACCGAAGGTGCTGATCCAGGCGTCTGCGGTGGGTTATTATGGCGCCGAGACCGGCGACGCGCTGGTCAAAGAGCAGGATTCGCCCGGCGCCGACTTCCTGGCCAAGGTCTGCTTTGACTGGGAACTGTCCACCGCAGCGACAAGTCGCCTGGGCGTGCGCCGCGCTGTGATACGCACCGGCATCGTGCTGAGCAATGAGGGCGGCGCCTTTCCCAAGCTGGTCATGCCCTTCAATTTCTTTGCGGGTGGGCCGTTGGGCAACGGCAAGCAATGGATGCCGTGGATTCACTGGGAAGACCAGGTGCGCGCCATCCAGTTCTTGATTGACAACGAACAGGCTGCGGGCGCCTTCAACCTGGCCGCCCCCAACCCCGTGCGCAACAGCGAGATGGCCAAAGCCATCGGGGCGGTCAAGGGCCGTCCGGCATTCATGCCTGCCCCCGGCTTCGCCATCAACATGGTTTTCGGCGAGATGGGTACAGTGGTGCTCGATGGCCAGCGCGCCGTGCCACAACACTTGCAGGAGCTTGGTTTCGAGTTCAAGTACAACACCATCGAAGCTGCTCTGCGCAACCTGCTGGGCGACAAAGCTGCGCCGTCCGCAACGACCGCCGCGGCGCCGGAAAAGGTGGCTGCCTGATGATCTACCATCATCGCTTCCGTGTGCGCGCCGCCCAGGCGGACGTGGCCGCATTCCACCAGAGTTCGCGCAGCATGGGCGCCATTACGCCGCCGCCGGTGATCGTCCAGGTTCATGCCGCGCCGTCCCAGTTGGAGGACGGCGACGTGATGGATTTCACCCTCTGGCTCGGCCCCGTGCCGATCCATTGGGTGGCGCGCATCGAAGAGACGACGCCGGTGAGCTTCGTAGATCGCCAGTTGAAGGGACCCTTCGCCGCTTGGGAACATCTTCACACCTATGTGGCCCAGCCGGACGGCACGACCGTGGTCGATGACCGCGTCACTGCCAGGCTGCGCAAGCATCCCTACTGGTTCTTTGTCGGCCTGGGCATGTGGGTGACGCTGCCCATGCTCTTCGCCTTCCGCGGGTGGAAGACGCGCCGCATCCTGGAAGCCACCGCGCACGCGGTCCAGACAGCCGCAGTCAAGTCGTAGTAGGAGGTTGTTGCGTGTTGCGTGTTGCGTGTCGCCAAGCAGCACATAACACGCAACACGCAACACGGAACAATCCTGTAGCAAAGAAAGAACCTGGCATGTCTGCTCAAGATCGCGTGGTGGTAATCGGCGCCGGGGTGGGTGGGTTGACCACAGCCGCCCTGCTGGCCCAGGCCGGCCTGGATGTGACGGTGCTCGAAGCCCATGTCTATCCTGGCGGCTGCGCCGGCACCTTCTACCACAAGCAGTATCGCTTTGACGCGGGCGCGACGCTGGCCGGCGGCTTCTACCCCGGTGGGCCAATGGATGTGGTCGCCCAGGCAGCGGGCATTGCCGCATGGCCGGCGCACCCCAGCGAGCCGAGCATGGCCGTGCACCTGCCCGGCGGCGCGTCCGTGGTCCGCTACGGCGATGAGCGGCGCTGGGACGAACATGCCCGCGTCTTCGGGGCAGCAAGCCTGGATTTCTTGCGCTGGCAAGAGCGCACCGCCGACGCTTTGTGGGATCTGGCGCTGCGCACGCCGGCCTGGCCGCCGCAAAGCCTGCGCGACGGCATCGACCTGGTCGCCCGCGGTGGGCAGTGGCTGCTGGCCGACTTGCTGCGCCGCGCCGACCTGCGCCTCCTGGCCGATGCGCTACGCCCGGTGGCCGCGCATCTCAAGGATGCATCACCCGACCTGCGCCTCTACATCGACGGCCAGTTGCTCATTGCAGCGCAGGCCACCAGCGCGACTGTCAATGCGCTCTACGGCGCCTCGGCGCTCGATCTGCCCCGCCGCGGCGTGGTGCATCTGGCCGGCGGCATCGGCGCCATCGCCCGCACCCTGGCTGACGCGGTGCGCCGTCACGGCGGCCGCGTGCTCTACCGCCACGAGGTGGAGCGGATCACCCTGCGGGATGGCGAAGCGGCGGAAGTCATCACTAAGCGCGGCGAGCGCTTTGCCGCCGACCGCGTCATCGCCAATCTGCCGCCGTGGAATATCGCAAAGCTGCTGGGCGACGCCGCGCCACAAAAGCTGCGTGATCTGCCCGAACAGCCCGCCGACGGCTGGGGCGCGTTCATGGTTTACGTGGGCGTGGACGAAAGCCAGGTTCCCGCAGACCTGCCGCTCCACCACCAGGTGATCGCCCGCGAGCCGCTGGGCGAGGGCAACTCGGTCTTCCTTTCGCTTAGCCCGGCGTGGGATGCGGAGCGCGCGCCCGCGGGCAAACGGGCGCTGACCATCAGCACCCACACCGCGCTCGGCCCCTGGTGGCGCCTTTACAGCTATGACAAACGGCGCTACGACCAGCGCAAAGAGTATTATGTCGAGCGGATGCTGGCCGCCGCTGAACGCGTCATCCCAGGCTTGCGGGCCAATGCCGATCTCGTGATGCCGGGCACGCCGGTCACCTTCCAGCGCTTCACCCGCCGGGAGTGGGGCTGGGTGGGCGGCTTTCCGCAGACGAGCCTGTTCCGGGCCTGGGCGCCGCGGCTCGCGCCCAATCTGTGGATGGTGGGTGACAGCATCTTCCCCGGCCAGTCCACCGCCGCCGTCGCCCTGGGCGGATTACGCGTTGCGCGGGCGATTCTGGCAGAATACGGGTTGCCGGATAGGATGCCGGCGCGATCCACGGAAGAGAACCTAAATCTCTCAATCTCATTTGTGACCGAGAGAGATTACGAGATTGTGAGATTATGAGATTACAGATTTGGCACAAGGAGAACAACGATGACAGCGCGCGGGAAAATTGGAATTGTCGGCAGTGGATTTGTCGGTTCGGCGGCAGCGTATGCGATGGTGATGTCGAATGTCGGACGCGAGATCGTGCTTGTGGACCTGAACCGCAAGCGCGCCGAGGCGGAGGCCAACGACATCTACCATGCGGTGCCCTTTGCCAACCCCCACATGATCAGCGCAGGGGATTACGCCGATCTGGAGGGCAGCCACGTTGTCGTGGTGACCGCGGGCGTGAATCAGAAGCCGGGCGAAACCCGGCTGCAACTGCTGGAGCGCAACGCGGCGGTCTTCCGCGCCATTGTGCCCAACATCGTGAAATATGCCCACGGCGTGCGCATCGTCGTCGCTACCAACCCGGTGGACATCACCACCCACCTGACTGCGCACCTGGCAGCGGAGCTTGGCGTGCCCTTTGGTCATGTGCTGGGTTCGGGCACGACGCTGGACACGGCGCGCTTCCGGGCGCTGCTGGGGCGCAAGCTGGGCGTGGACGCGCATCACATCCACGCCTACGTGCTGGGCGAACACGGCGATTCCGAGGTGTTGGCGTGGTCGCAGGTCACCATCGGCGGCATGGCGCTGCCGGAGTTCTGCGAGCGGCGCAAGATCCGCTTCACCGCTGAAGACAAGGCAGAGATCGACCACGGCGTGCGCCGCGCCGCCTACTTGATCATCGAGGGCAAGGGCGCCACCTACTACGGCATCGGCTCGGCGCTGGCGCGCATCGTGGACACGGTGATCAACGACGAGCGCGCCATCCTCACTGTCTGCTCGCCCATGGAAGACGTGCTGGGCGTGCGCGATGTGACGCTGGCGCTGCCCCACCTGGTCGGCGGCGACGGCGTGATCGACACCCTGCCGCAGCCGCTGGACGCCGAAGAAGAGGCGGCCCTGCTGCGCAGCGCCACGGTGCTGCGGGAAGCGATCACGAGCCTGGGGTTGTGAACTTGAAGAATAAATAGAACGCGGATGATGCTGGTGGAGCTACACAGAGTTCACGGAGATGGCACAGAGAACACGGAGAGATAGCAGAGGTCTGCTCTCCGTGTTCTCTCTGTGCACTCCGTGACGACCCTGTGCCCTCTGTGTAGAATTCACTGCGTCATCCGCGTTCTATTCCCATCTCGCCAACAAAGGAACGGAGAGTAACAGCATGTCAGCCAATCTTGCGACATCGAAAGCAGCGCGCACGGCGCCCAGCGTGCAGGGCACGCGCCAGGACCTGATCGCCCTCTGGATCGGCATCGCCGTCAGCTTCGCCGCCACCGGGCTGATCTGGCTGCTCGGCCCCCGCCTGGAGATCTTCCCGCATCTGCCCGACCAGGGCGCGACCTGGTACTACTGGAAGCTGCCGGCGCCCGACTTCTGGGCGCGGGTCACCGCCTGGGGCTTCTATCTGACGCACCAACTGCTGATCTGGGGCATCATCTTTCAGGCGCAGCGCCACCGCACCCGCTACGGCGGCAGCCTGAGCAAGTACAACTACGCGGCGCTGGCGGTCAACGGCGTCTTCGTTGCGCTGCATTTCGTGCAGAGCCACATCTGGTATGACGGCCTGGCGCAGGATGTGCACATCTTCACCTCACAGTGGTCGGTGATCATCATGCTGGTGATCATCGTGATGATGGAAAACCCGCGCCGCGGCATGTTCTTTGGCAAGAAAGCACCGCTTTCGCAGCGCGTCGTGCAGTTCGTGCGCAAGTATCACGGCTACATCTTCTCCTGGGGCATCATTTACACCTATTGGTATCACCCGATGGAGGCCACGCCCGGTCATCTGCTCGGCTTCCTCTACACCTTCCTCCTG
>JAPKMV010000289.1 GCA_026645635.1 Caldilineaceae bacterium | reverse complement strand
GGATGCGCTGGAGTTCTTCGGCGCTGATCTGTTCCTCTTGCAGCCGTTCCACCGCTTCGGCCACGGTCTCGCGCACGGGCACGCCGGTGGATTGCGCCTCCTGCGCCCGGTTGCGCAGAATCTGTGTGCGCTGCTCCTCTTCGGCCAGATTGACCAACTGGAAATAGGTGGTGAAGGCCTTGAGCACCGGCTGCAGGCGCGGCAGATCGTCCACCAGGCTCGACATCAACGCCTGGATGCGCGCCGACGCCGTCGCATCTCCGGCGCGCCATGCCTTGGTCAGACTGCGCACTTCCTCTTCCAGCTCGAAGATGGCGCGCCCCTCCTGCTCGACAATCGTCTCGCCGAGCAGGTCACCGAGTAGATGGATATTGGCGCTTAGGCGCTGCTGGTGGAGATCGTTCATAGTAATTGTGGTATTGAAATCAGTGATTGGAGATTGAGAGATTAGGAGATTAAGCGATTGAGAGATTGAGGCGACTGCGCGAATCTCCTAATCTCTCAATCTCCTAATCTCCCAATCTCTCGCTCTCCAGCCTCTCAAATCCGCGCCGCCACCAAATCCCCCATCACCCTCGTTCCCACCACCTCGCTGCCCGGGTCGGCGATGTCGCCGGTGCGCACGCCCTGGTTGAGCACTGCGTCCACCGCGGCCTCGACCGCCTGCGCCTCCTGCTCCAACCCCAGGCTGTGGCGCAGCAGCAGCGCCGTGCTCAGGATCGTGGCCAGCGGGTTGGCGATGCCCTGGCCGGCGATGTCGGGCGCGCTGCCGTGGATCGGCTCATAGAGACCCAGCGGCAGGTCGTGGCCATTGCGCTTGTCGCCCAGGCTGGCGGAGGGCAGCATCCCCATCGAGCCGGCCAGCATCGACGCCTCGTCGGTGAGGATGTCGCCAAAGAGGTTTTCCGCCACCACCACGTCGAAGCTGGCCGGGCGGCGGATCAGGTGCATGGCCATCGCATCGACCAGCACATGTTCGAGTTGGACATCAGGGTACTCCTGCATCACCTCGACGGTGACGCGACGCCAGAGGCGACTGGAAGCGAGCACATTGGCCTTGTCCACGCTGGCCAGCCGCTTGGAGCGTCCGCGGGCAGCCTCCGCCGCGAGGCGCACCACCCGCTCGATCTCGGGGCGGGTGTAGAGCATGGTGTCGTAGGCTTCGTAGCCTTCGTCGCCGGCCTCTTTGCGCGGGCCGAAATAGGCGCCGCCGGTCAACTCGCGGATCACCAGCAGGTCGACGCCGGCCAGCACCTCCGGCTTGATCGCGCTGGCGGCGATCAGTTGCGGGTGCAGCTTCACCGGGCGCAGGTTGGCGAAAAGGTTGAGCGCCTTGCGCAGCGCCAGCAGCCCCCGCTCCGGCCGGTCTTTGGCCGTGGGAAGGTCCCACTTGGGGCCGCCCACTGCGCCGAGCAGCACGGCGTCCGCGGCCAGACACGCCTCCACCGTGGCGTCGGGCAGGCTTGTGCCGTAGGCGTCGATGGCGCAGCCGCCCATCATCTGATGGTCGTAGGCGAAGCTGTGGCCGAAGCGGGCGCCTACTGCATCCAGAATCTTCTTCGCCTCATTGGTGACTTCCGGGCCGATGCCGTCACCGGCCAGCACGACGATTGTTGCGTCCATAATTCTCTTTCTCTACGCTGTGCAGGGTGTGGGCAGGGTCAACGACTGCGGCCGTCAGACCCCAAAATAAGCGGAGACGCAAAGGCAGCCATTGCTCGCTGCTCTGCGTCTCCGCGCCATTGCGTTCTGTCGGTGCATATCATACGCCAGAGCGTACAAATTCGCCAGAACCACGAACGCTCAACGATAGAAGCGCAGGTCGGCGGCGCGGCGCCCTACGCACTCGCCCTGCACCAGCCCGGCCGCGTTGCCGCTCGGGAAGTGAATCCCGCCAAACAGGCGCGAGACCGCAGCTTCTTCGGCGGCGGCGCGAAATGAGGGAAACGAGCGGGGCGCAAAGCCGAGGCGCGCCTGGGTGCGGTCGGCAAACGCATAGTCCTCGCCGAAGATCGCACCCAACACCACCGCAGCCGCGCCCGCTTCCGTGGCATGGCCGCTGGGATATTCGGGAAAAGGCGGCGTCAGCACCGGATCGGTCACCCGCGGCGCGTTCCAGGTCGGGTCGATCACCTGTTGGATGTAGGTGATCGGGCGCAGGCGGTTGTAGAAATATTTGGCGTGCCAGCAGGCCACAAACGCGTCGGCCACGGCAATGCCCAGCCGGGCGTAGGTCTCGGCGGCCCGCGCCAGCGTGGCGCGCTCATCGCGCAGCACCTGGGTGGCGATGGCCCACGAATGGCCGGGCGGCGTCGCCGTCAGCGTGGGATCATCGGCCCAGAACAGGGCGATCTCCCGCTGCTCCTGCGTCAGATCGCGCACCGCCTTGTAGACGGCCAGGGCATCGGCGTACATGTCCGAGTCGGGGCGCGTGTCATACGGCGGCGGCGGCGGCGGCAAACACTCGCCGCCATCGGCCAGCAAGAAGGGACGATTCTCGCCCCAGAATGGCTGCATCGCGCGCTGATAGCCGGGCGGCGTCGGCGTCCAGAGGCCGGGGCCGGCAGGCGGTTCGTACTGCACGGGGAAGTTGAACATATAGCCTTCATGGCCGCCGTCGGTGCGCGCCCAGGCGAAGATCGCGGCAGCCACCAACCGGCCGTGGGCTATCGAACGCCGCACTACGTCCCGCGGCAGCCCAGCCGCGTAGCGCTGGCGCAGGCTGTTCTCCAACCCGTCGATGGAGACCCGCGGCGGCGCGCCGGCGTCGGCGAAGAGGCGGCGCAGCACACCTGCGGCTGCGCTGTTGGCCACCAGCCGCCAATCGTAAACGGCGTCCGGCTCTGGGCGCGGCAGCTCGGGCATGGCGTTGAGCTGTGCGGCCAACGACACGCCTGCGGGCGTCCCCGGCGCCACCGCTTCCCACAGCGTCACGCCCAGGTAACCCATCGCCCGCGCCGCCACCGGCGGCGAGAAGCCCGGCGACGAGCGCACCAGTTCCAGCAGCAGGTCAGCCCACGCCGAGGCCACCGCGCCGTCCAGCTTCGTCGGGTCGGCGTCCTGGCCGCGCCCGGCCGCGGGGATGAGCGTCGCGGCCAAGATCAGAAGCACCAAGAGAATACGCAAACGACACCTCGCAAATGATAGACCGCGGATTGAGCGGATGCGGCGGATTCACGCGGATTGCTTTTTTCATCCGCGGAAATCCGCCTGATCCGCCAAATCCGCGGTCTATTCCTCCCCCTGCAGCTCGGCCAGCAGCTTGCGCTCGCCGTAGCGGATGAAGACGATGCCCGCCAGCAGGCAGAGCACAAAGCCCGCCAGGCCGCTCAGCCGGATGCCCAGGTCGTCGCCGGGGTTGCGGCCAAAGGTGGTCAGCCCGGCAAAGACGACGATGCCCAGCGTCTGCCCCAGCTTCTGCATCAGTGTGCGCGCGGCGAAGAACATGCCCTCCTGCGCCTGGCCGGTGGCGCGCGCATCGTGCTCGGCGATGTCACCCAGCACAGCGTTGGGCAGCACGCCGAGGAAGGCCAGCGGCACGGCGTAGAGCACGATCACACCGTAAGCCTGGACGATCTCCGGCAGCGGCAGCCGTCCGAGGAAGAAGACCACACCGAAGATCGCGCTCATCCAGAAAAAGGCGACGACGATCAAGAGCTTTTTGCCGATACGCCGCGCCAGCAGGTTGACGAAGGGGTAGAAGACGAAAGAGAGCAGCACCATCAACGCCAGCAGCGCACTGACCAGCGCCTCCTCCAGCCCCAGCAGCACGGTGATGTAGTAGAGCAGCCCGGTGTTGATGATGGTCAGCGCCATAAAATAGGAGAAATCCGCCACGACATAGTAGCGGAAGTTGGTGTTGCGGAAAGTGGCGCGCAGCGCATCGAAGAGCTTCACTTCGGAGGGCGCCCGTTCCGTGTACTTGTTCTCGTCGATGAAGAACACCGGCACATACATGAGCAGCATCGCCACGAAGGCCAGCCCGCCCACCGCGATCTGCAGCGCCGTGACCTTGTCCTGAACGCCCAGGGCGTTCTGCACCACGTCGGCCAGGGCCGGCGTCTGCGCGGCGACGATGATGCCCAGCGCGTAGGTGATGGAGATCCAGGTGGAAAGGTTGAGCCGCTGGTTGGCGGTGTGACCCAGTTCCGGCAGCAGCGCAAAATAGGGCGTCACGTAGACGGTGAGAAAGAGGTAGAAGAGCAACTGCATCGCCACCAGCCAGACGATGTTGATCGTGCTCACCTCGCGCATGATGGGCACAAACATCAGCGTGCAGAAGAGCGCGGCTGGCAGCGCGCCGACCGCCAGGAAGGGGATGCGCCGCCCGCGCGGAGACTTCCACCGGTCGCTCAGGTTCGCAATGATCGGGTCGGTGATGGCGTCCCAAAGCCGGCCCGACGCAGCGATGAGAGTGATGGCGTTGAAGACACCAAGAAAGGTCACTGTCGTGATCAGTGTGGGCAACCCGGCGTTATCCGGCGGCAGGTAGAAATAGACCAGCACCAGGCCGATGATGTTGACGAGCGTCGACCAGCCAAGCTGACCCACGGCATAGGCAGCCTGGCGACCGGGCGACAGAAACGGTTTGGTGGACATGTGACGCCTGCTTGTTTTTGGGCTGATGGGATGATTGACTGTGCTCGCCCCATTTAACCGGATTCCAGGCGAAACGTCAACTTGGACAAAAAGACAGGCCGGGAATCAGTGCGATTCCCGGCCTGTCTTTCCCTCAGTTTGTGGGGCGATTTGGCAAATCGCCCCACAAGGTTAGCGTGAGATGATCGGCAGGAAGATGCCCATCCGACCCTCAGGATCATAGCCCTGGATTGCGGTGGCGCGCACCGGGCCGTAGTAGTTGATCGTACCGGTCGTCTCGGTTTCCACCAGCCAGTACCAGTAGGTGACGCCGGCAGTGATCCGCGTGTCGTTGAAGCTGTAGGCGCCGCCATCGCTGCCCTGGCCGGGGATCAAGGCTGGCGTGATGCGCACGGCATCGTTCAGCCCGCCCGACATGCTGCGGTAGAGATGGAAGCCGAGCGTGTCCAGTTCCAGCGTCGTCGTCCAGAGCACCCGAATCACGCCGCCCGAGAAGTTGGCCGTGAAGCTGCTCAGGGTGATCGCCGTCGGCTTCTGGATCTCCACCACCGCCGAGTCGATGTCGTCCTCGTCCGGGATGCCATCGCCGTCGATGTCGTCGTCACCCGGATCGTCGTTCGGCGTCGAGTCTTCATCCTGATGCGGATTGCCTTCTTCGTCGTAGACGAGCAGGATCTCCGCCCAGTTGATGTAGGTCGCCGGCTCCAGCGCCGTCACGCGCAGCAGGATGTTGATCGACGCCGTACCGCCCGGCAGGATCGGCCCTGGGATGGTGTTGGTCGCCGT
>JAPKMV010000288.1 GCA_026645635.1 Caldilineaceae bacterium | reverse complement strand
CACGCCCGCCTGCTCCAACTGGTCGACCAGCCGCGCCGCGCGACTGTAGCCGATGCGCAGCCGCCGCTGGAGCAGGTTCACCGAGCCGCGGCCATGCTCCTGCACGATCTTGACCGCCTCGTCGAAGAGATTGTCGCGGTCTTCGGCGGCGCGCATCTGCTCGATCTGCTCGAACAGGGGCGGCTGGCTCAGCGGCTCCTGGCGGACGGCAGTGCGCGCGGTGGGCAGCCCCTCCAACTCTTCGGCAAGCGGCGCGCTGCCGGTGAAGCCGGCGTCGCCTTCCTCCATCTTGGCGCTGCCGTCCAGACTGCGGAAGCCTTTCCAGTAGCGCACCAGCCGGTTGATCTCATCGTCGCTGAGGAAGGTGCCCTGGATGCGTTCGAGTTTGCTGCTGTCCGGCGCCATGAAGAGCATGTCGCCCCGCCCCAGCAGCCGCTCGGCGCCGGGGATGTCGAGAATCACGCGGCTGTCGATCTGGCTGGTGACGGCGAAGGCGATGCGCGCCGGGAAGTTGGCCTTGATCAACCCGGTGATCACATCCACCGAGGGGCGTTGGGTGGCGATGATCAGGTGGATGCCCACGGCGCGCGCCATCTGCGCCAGGCGGCAGATGTGCTTCTCCACTTCCTCGGGCGCGGCCATCATCAGGTCGGCCATCTCGTCGACGATGACGACGATGTAGGGCAGCGGCTTCTCGCCGTTCTTGCGCAGATAGTCGTTGTAGCGGGGCAGGTCGCGGGCGTTGACCTTGCTGAAGAGGGTGTAGCGCCGCTCCATCTCCTTGACCGCCCAGAAGAGCACCTGCGACGCCTTGTCCACCTCGGTGACGACCGGCGTCAGCAGATGCGGCACGCCGTTGTAGACGCTCAACTCGACCATCTTCGGGTCGATCATCAGCAGGCGCAGATTGTCCGGCGTCTGCGTCAGCAGCAGACAGGCGATGATCGAATTGATGCAGACCGACTTGCCCGAACCGGTGGCGCCGGCGATGAGCAAGTGGGGCATCTTGACCATGTCTGAGACCACGGCATTGCCTTTGACATCTTCGCCCAGCGCCAGCCGCAGCGCACCGTTTTTCTGGACGAAGGCTTCGCTCTCCATCAGGTCTTTGAGGCCGACGACGTTGCTCGCCCGGTTGGGCACTTCCACGCCGACGTAGGGCGTGCCGGGCACGGGCGCCTCGATGCGCACGCTCTGCGCCGAGAGCGCCAGCGCCAGGTCGTTGGCATGGGCTGCGATCTTGGAAACTTTGACCTTGGTGCGGATCACTTCGCCGCGCACGTTGCGCTCGATGAAGCCGGGCACGATGTGAAACTGGGTGATCGACGGCCCCACGTCCCAGCCGACAAAGCTGACCGGAACGCCGAGCGTGGCCAGCGTCTCCTCGATCCGCTTGCCCTGCACCCGCACCGACTCGTCGCTGTCGCTGTAGCGGTTGTAGTCGGTCAAGATCGTGTTGATGTCGGGCGCGGCGGCCACGGATGGCCCGCCGACGATGCGCGGCGGCAGGAGACCGGCGTCGCTCGCTGGCGTTGGGCCGGGTTTGGCGGGCGCCGGTGCGGCGGCGGCCGGGCGCGGCGCGGCCTCGCCGCCGATCACCGTTGGGGGCGCAGCGCGCTGCGGCGCTACGGGCGCGGGCGGGAATGGCGCCGGCGCTGGGTTTTGTGGCCGCGGGCGGAAGAAGCGGCTGAGCAGCGCCGACTGCTTCCACCACGGCACCTGGCCGCTGGGCAGCGGCGCCATCGGTGTGATGCGCGGCGTCTGGCCGATCTGCGGCTCCGGCTGGGGCGGCTGCTGGGCGCGGCTGTCGCCCAGGTGCAGCGCCAGCTCGATCAACAGGCGGTCGGTCAGCGCCACGACGCCGGCGACGACCAGCATGCCGACAAAGAGCCATGCACCGACGCCGCCGACGGTTGCCTCCAGCCCATCGGCCACCGTCCAGCCGAATAGCCCACCGCCATCGCCGCGCTGGGAGAGGGGGGCGCGAATCTCCGCGGGCAGCAGCAGCGCCGCACCAATCACGAAGGCCATAAACAGAATGCCGATGCCCACGGGACGCTGCCACGGCATGTTGGGCAACTGTTCGAGGGCACGGATGATCAACCAGAGGCCGAGGATGCCGGCCACCAACGGGATGCCCCAGGCGCCGAGGCCAAAATAGCTGCGCAGCAGGTCGATCCACGAGTCGGTGAGTTGGCCGCGGCTGCTGGTGAGCAGACTGAGCAGGGTGAAGATGGCGCGGCTTGGCGGGTGTGCGTTTCTTGGTGGTCTTTGCCGGTTTGCGAGCCATGACGCCACGAATCTGCTGAACAATGCGAACAAACGTTCAGTGGAGTATAGCACAGCACGCAGCGGCAAACAATGTGGGGCGAGGCAGCAGTCCATTTCACGGTTACGCCTGCGCGCCGCTTGAAAGCGCGGGCGCGCTGTGGCACAATAGAGCAAAACCAGCAAAGCCGGAGCACATCGATGCCATACAAATTCATTGCCTTTCGCCGCCTTCATCCGCTGACCGCCGCGCTTGCTGAAACACCTGCCGAGGAAGCGCGGGCGCAGGTCATCGAGAGCGCCACCGTGGCGCCGCAAGCCGAACGGTTGGAACGGCTCGGCCTTCACGCCATGCCGACGACCGTGCTGCCGGCGACCGATGACAGCCGCTTTGCGATGCACGATCTGATGGGCGCGTTGGTCGTGCAGACGCCGGATCTGCGCCAGGCGCTCAAGGCGTATGAGGTGCTCGATCCGGAGTACACGGTCGTGCCCAACGTCGAGTTGACGCTGCCGACGCCCATCGCGGGCGAGTCGTATCAGCGGCTGCCGCGCTCGGCGCCAGAATGGCCGGAAGTGAGCGGCGTTGCGCTGGCCCACAGCCTGGGCATCACCGGGAAAGATGTGCACATCGGCGTGCTCGACACGGGCCTCGACGCCGATCATCGGGAGTTGCGCCACAAGATCACCGATTTTCGGTATGTGCCGCTCAATTCCGATGCGACCGCCATGCGCGACTGTCGCGGTTTCGATGTGGATGGTCACGGCACCCATGTGTGCGATATTGCGGCAGGGCGCATCAACGGTGTGGCGCCGGATGCCGAATTGATGGTGGCGGGCGTGCTGGAGAGCGAAACGCTCAAGACCAGCCTGGAGCGCGTCGTGGTGGCGCTCAACTGGATGCTGGCGCAGTTCAAAGAGACGGAAAACTTGCACAAACCGATGATCGTCAACATGTCGCTGGGCTTTACGCGTGAATCGATCGACCGCACCGATTTCGCCAATGCGGTGCGCGGCTTTCAGTTGGTCTTGCAAACGCTCTCCACCGTTTACAATGTGCTGCCCGTGGTAGCGGCTGGCAATGACGGCGTCAGCAATGTGCGCGCCCCGGCGCTCTTTGACAACACGCTTTCCGTCGGCGCGGTCGACTTTGACCTGCAGGTGCCTCCCTTCAGCAGCAGCGGTCGCTCGGTCTTCACCAACCAGCAGGAGCCTGACCTGGTCGGCTACGGCGTCGATATTTTGGGCGCTTTTGAACGCAATCGCTATGGCCGCAGCCTTTATCGGCGCATGAGCGGCACAAGTATGGCAACACCCTATGTCTCCGGCATCGCCGCCCTCTACGCGTCGCAGAACCCCCGGTTGCAGGGACACGCGCTTTGGCAGCACCTGAAAAACATGGCGCTGCCGCTGGATGATGCGCCGCCTGATCGGGTCGGTTCAGGGCTGGCGCGCTTCGTAATGGAGGAAGGATGAATGCACTTCGCATCGATCACGCGCACCGCAACGCAGTGCGCACCGGTTTTCGCCAGCAGCCGGCGCCCAAACAGCCGCAACTGCTCAATGTCCTGGTCGAACTGTTGAAACCCGCGCCGGAACAACTCGCTCATCTGGATCGCAGCCAACGCTACGCGCTGCTCGCCGAACGTACGCGCCAGCAGCGCGCCGAACTGGAAATGTGGCTCGACGCCGCCGAACTCGACGATCAGGTGCTCTCCATCCATGAGATCGAGGCGCTGGGGCTGCTGCTGGTGCAGTGTACGCCCTACGTCGTCGAACGCCTGGCCGATGCGCCTGTTGTCGCCACCGTCGCCGTCATCGGCAACGCCGCCACCGCCGCGCCGTCCGTACAGCCGCTTGCCCATGCCTGAGTCCACTTACCCGATGCTGCCGGTCGCCGATGCGCTGGCGCTGATCCTCGCCCAGGCCGCGCCGCTGCCACCTGTGACCGTGACCCTGGCGGCAGCGCAGGGGCGCATCCTCGCCGCCGATATTCTCGCCCAGGATGCTCTGCCGCCTTTTCCGGCTTCGGTGAAGGACGGTTACGCTGTCGTGGCCGCGGACGGCCCTGGCGATTACCCGGTGGTGGGCGCAGCCACGGCGGGACGCCTGCCCACCTTCACCGTGATGCCGGGCACGGTCGCCTACATCACGACCGGCGCGCCGCTGCCGGCAGGCGCGGATGCTGTGGTCATGGTCGAAGAGACGGAGCCGCTGGCCGGCGACCCGCAACGCGTGCGCATCCGGGCGCGGGTGCAGTCGCGCGCGGACGTGCGCCCCATCGGCTATGATGTCGCAGCCGGCGCGATGGTGCTGCCTGCGGGAACGCGCCTCGGCCCCGCCGAGATCGGCATCCTGGCGACCGTGGGGGAGGTGGAGGTTCCCGTCTATCCCCAACCCAAGGTGGCGCTGCTCTCGACGGGCGACGAGTTGGTGGATCCAGGACAGCCGCTGCGTCCCGGCCAGATTCGCGACAGCAACCGCGCAACGCTGCGCGCCGTGGTTGCGGCTGCCGGCGGCGAACCGGTGGATCTGGGCATCGCGCGCGACGACCAGGCGGACCTGGACGCGCGCATCCGCGCTGGGCTGTCCGCTGCGGACATGCTGGTCACCTCGGGCGGCGTGTCGATGGGCGAGCTTGACTACGTCAAGACGCTGTTGGAGACGGCCGGCGTCGTCCATTTTGGCCGCCTCCGCATGAAGCCGGGCAAGCCGCTCACCTTTGCCACCGTGGCGGCAGGCGGACGGGTGCGTCTGGCCTTTGGCTTGCCTGGCAACCCGGTGAGCAGCCTGGTGACCTTCTACCTGCTGGGCGTGCCGGCGTTGCGCAAGCTGGCGGGCTGGCCCGACCCGCATTTGAAGCGGATTCGGGTCTTTCTGGCGCAGCCGCTGCCGCTCGACTCGTATCGGCCCGAATATCACCGGGCGATTCTGGCATGGGATGCCCAGGCGGATGATGGCCGCGGCGGTCTGGTCGCGCACAGCACGGGCAACCAGGCGAGCAGCCGGCTTCTCAGCATGCGCTCCGCCAATGCGCTGCTGGAATTGCCGCAGGGCGAGGGCATCCTGCCGGTCGGCGCGGCGGTGTCGGCGCTGCTCATCGGTGAGTTGTGAACCCGCAGCCGTAGGTCACGT
>JAPKMV010000287.1 GCA_026645635.1 Caldilineaceae bacterium | reverse complement strand
GGCTGCTGCTGGCGCTGGTGTTGCTTGCCTATGGCCTGCGCGTCATCGGCCTGGATCGCCAGAGCCTCTGGCGCGACGAGGTTGACGCCATTTACTTCGCCGTGCGCAACCTGGGCGATACGCTGGCCATGTTCACCGCGTCGGCGCAGAACGGGCCGCTCTACTTTCTGCTGCTGCGCCCGTGGTTCTCGTTGGTGGGAACCAGCGAATTTGCCCTGCGCTATCTTTCCGTTTTCCTGGGGACCGCCAGCGTGCCGCTGCTCTGGCAGGTGGCGCGGCAATTGGCGCCGGACCGGTTTCTGAGTGGGGAGTCCAGGGCGACATTCCCGGATACTCCAAGAACCCGGGAATTCCACCTTGGGAGCGATCTAGTCGCAGCGGCGCTGCTGGCGATCAGCCCCTACATGGTCTGGTATGGTCAGGAAGGCAAGATGTACGCGGCCGTCACCTTCCTGGCGCTGCTGGCGACGTGGTGCTGGCTGCGCGGCGTGTTGCGCGGCGGTTGGGGTTACTGGCTGGGCTACTGGCTCACCGTCACCGCGGCGATCTATATCCACCTGCTGATGGTGCTGCTGCTGCCTGTGCATCTGCTCTGGTTTCTCATCGCCTGGCCGGCCAGCCGACGGCAGTGGCGCGGCTATGCGCTGGCGCTGGCCGGGCTGACCCTCCCGTACCTGCCGATGGCGTTCTGGCATTGGGAGATGTTGACGCAACCGGAAAAGCTGACCGGTTTCGCCTACACGCCGGTGGCCGATGCGCTGCGCGGGCTGGTGCTCTACCACAGCCGCAGCTTCATCCCGGCCACGGACCTGCTCTGGCTGGCGCCGCTTTTCTTTCTCTTCATCGCCGGTCTGCTGCTGGGGGTGAGCGCCATCGGCGACCGCCGCAGCGGCGACGCGCAGCCGTTGGCGCCCGGGCGACGCTATGTGCTGCTGCTGACATGGCTGCTGGTCCCGGTGGCGGGCATCCTGCTCATGAGCCTGCGCCAGCCTGTCTTCACCGAGCGCTATGTGATCTGGATCGGGCCGGCCGCGCTGCTTTTCGTCGCGCTGGGGGTGCAGGTGCTGCTGATGAGCAGCGGCCGGCTGGCGCCCTGGTTCGCCGCGCTTCTGCTCGTCTATTTTGCTGCGGTCTGGGGCGGCATCAACTGGCAGCAGCAGACGGCCACCATCAAATATGACCTGCGCGGCGCGGTGCAGTACATCCACGCTGCGCGCGACCCCGCCGACCTCCTCATCCTCCAGATTCCGCACCAGGAGTGGAGCTATCGCTATTACACCAGCGACTTTGGGCCGGCGCCTTTCCTCGACAGCGATGCACGGCTGGGCCGGTGGGCGGGCGGGCCGTACACGAACTACGGTGAAGCGGACGCCGTAGCGGCAGCCGCGGTCGATGCGGCCATGACACAGATGACTGCAGACAGCGGCGAGGTCTGGGTCATGCTCAGTGAAGTGGCGATGTGGGATCAGCGCGGGCTGATGGTGCAGTGGCTCGACGCCCATGCAACGCTGGCGGAACAGCGCGACTTCGCCGGGGTGCAGGTGCGGCGCTACACACTGTCACCCTGAACGCTGCTGGTAAACGTTCAGTCAGTTGAAATAGAACGCGGATGACGCGGATCAGGCGGATTGGCGCAGAGCTACCGCTGCCCATGCCTGTGGGCAGTTGAACCCCAACGCGTCGCCTGTGCTATACTCCCGCCTGCACAGCCTTTCATTCATCGCTCATCCATTTCAAGGAGAAACGCGCCATGCGTCGCATCGTGGGCATCGTCCTGTTGGTCATCCTGGCCTTGCTGATCGTGATTCCACTGGGCGGCTACTTTTGGCTCCGCACCAGCCTGCCGCTGACCTCGGGCACGGTGCGCGTTGCCGGTTTGGACGGCAGCGTGGAGATCGTGCGCGACCACTGGGGCGTGCCGCACATCTTTGGCAGCACCGACCATGACGCCTTCTTTGGCCTGGGCTATGTCCATGCCCAGGATCGCCTCTGGCAGATGGAGATGAACCGGCGCATCGGCGCGGGCAGGCTGAGCGAAATCCTCGGCGAGGCCACGCTGAGCGTCGACAAGTTCCAGCGCACGATGGGCTACTACCGCACCGTGGCGACCGACTACGCCGCGCTGAGCGAGCGCAGCCAGACCGCGCTGACGGCCTATGCCGCCGGCGTCAACGCCTGGCTGGCCGAGGGTCACACGCTCCCGCCGGAGTTCTTGCTGCTGGGGTTCGAGCCGGCGCCGTGGCAGCCCTACGACTCGCTGGTCTGGGAGAAGATGATGTCGTGGGATCTGGGCGGCGACTATGACCTGGAACTGCTGCGCCAGCAGTTGGTGCAGGCGGTCGGCCCGGAGCGCACTGCGCAACTGCTGCCCCCCTACCCCGCCGACGGTGTGAACATCCTGGCGGCCAGCGATCTGGTGATCGCGCCGGGCGCTGCCGACGCCATCTTTGCCATCGACAGGCTGCTGGAACGGCAATTCGCCCGCGGCGGGCGCGAGTCGGGCAGCAACAACTGGGTGATTGGCGGCGAACGCACGGAGAGCGGCAGCCCCATCCTGGCCGACGACCCGCACCTGGCGACCTCGATCCCGGCGATCTGGTATCTGGCCGAAATCCAGGGGGACACGATCCACTCCATCGGCGCCACCTTCCCCGGTCTGCCGGCCATCGTGATCGGCCACAACGAGGAGGTTGCGTGGGGCGTCACCAACGTCGGGCCGGACGTGCAGGACCTCTACGTGGAGCGCATCAACCCGGCCAACCCGAACCAGTACGAAGTGGATGGCCAGTGGCAGGACATGGCGATTGTCGAAGAGTTGATCACCGTCAAAGGCGAGGATGAGCCGCTGCGCTGGGCCGCGCGCAGCACACGCCACGGCCCGCTGATCAGCGACGTGAGCGACACCGGTACACCGCTGGCGCTGCGCTGGACTGCGTTGGAGCCGGGCGACACGACGATGGACGCCTTCCTGGGTCTCAATTACGCCGCCGACTGGGAGGAGTTTCTGGACGCGCAGCGGCTCTTTGTCACGCCCAGCCAGAACTTCGTCTATGCCGACCGCGCCGGCAACATCGGCTACATCGCCCCCGGTCGCATCCCGATCCGTGTCGATGGGCATGACGGCATGACGCCCGTCCCCGGCTGGACCAGCGAATACGAATGGCAGGGGTACATCCCCTTCGAGGAACTGCCGATGACCTTCAACCCGGCGGCAGGCTATGTGGCCACGGCCAACAACCGGGTCGTCGGCGAAGAGTATCCACACCTGCTGAGCAACGACTGGGCGCCGCCCTTCCGCGCCGAGCGCATCGTCGAACTGATCGAGCAGATGAGCGCCGGCGCCGAGAAGATTTCCGTCGACGACAACGCCGCCATCCAGGGCGACCGCGTCAGCACACAGACGCGCCAGTTGCTGCCTTTCCTGACCGGTCTCACCGGCGCCGACGAACGCCAGCAGCAGGCCATCGATTTGCTCAAGGCGTGGGACGGCGAGATGGCGTTGGCCAGCGTGCCGGCGGCCATCTACCAGGCGTGGATGATGCACCTGGAGCGCGCCATGTTCGAGGATGATCTGCGCACTCGGCTTTTTGAGGAGATGTCAACCCGCGCCAATCCCCTCTTCCTGGAGAACGTGCTGGCCGACGAGACGCTGGCCGTGGTCTGGTGCGACAATGTGCTTTCCATACCCGCTGAAACGTGTGATGAGACGGCGCTACACGCACTGGACGCGGCGCTGGATGATCTGACGGAGCGGCTAGGCGGCAACATGAACGACTGGCGCTGGGAAAAACTGCACATCACCCAGTATCCGCACAACCCTTTCAGCCAGGTGAGCTATCTGAAGGGCCTGTTCCACCGCACGATTGCCAACGGCGGCGACCGCTACACGGTGAACGTGGCGCCGGTGCGGCTGGCGGAGCCGTACATCCAGACCCACGCGCCGGGCTACCGCCACATCATCGACCTGGCCGACCTGAACAACAGCCGTTTCGTGATCACCACGGGGCAGTCGGGCAACGTATTGAGCACCCACTACGACGACCTGATCCGCCCGCACCGTGACGTCGAGTATGTGCCAATGACCTTCGGCCGGGAGCATGTGGAAGGGGATGTGCTGCGGTTGGAGTTGCAGCAGTAGACGACAAGCAGCCAGGCGTCCTCTCAATGGCTCACGCAAAGGCGCAGAGACGCCAAGTCGCACAAGATTTTCATCGGTGTCGGCGCCGGTAAGAGATGGCGCCTACCTCGGAAGATCGAAACAGACAGCCTCTGCGGGATCTGTGAAGTCCGTGGATGATGCCAGAGCAGTTCCAGAAGGAGAAGATATGCCGCAAGAAATCACCCAGCCGAGCACCTCGGCGCGAGAAAGTGACGCTGCGCGCACCGCCAGCGTCAGCCGCCGCGGCTTCTTGCAGGGGGCCGGTGCGCTGCTCGCCGCGGGTGCGACGCGGCCGGTCACCGCTGCCGCTGCCCAGCAGCCCACCACCGGCAGCCCCGCCGCCGCCCGCGCGCTGCCCACCAAGCCCAACATCCTCATTCTGATTGCCGACCAGGAGCGCGCGCCGCAGCATTGGCCCGCAGGGTGGGGCGCGGCCAACCTGCCCAATCGCCAGCGGCTGGCAGCCCACGGCCTGACCTTCACCCAGGCCTGTTGCAACGCCGGCATGTGCTCGCCGAGTCGCGCCACCCTGTTCACCGGCCTCTACCCCGCCACCCACGGCGTGGTCTTCACGCTCACCTTTGGCGGCACCCACGCGGCGCTGGAACCCAATCTGCCGCTCGACATCCAGAACATGGGCAAGATGCTGGCCAGCGCCGGCTACAATGTGCAATACCGCGGCAAGTGGCACATCAGCCGCGGCGCGGACATGGGCGACCCGACGCCGGAGGACCTGGCCAACTACGGCTTCAACGGCTGGGTGCCGCCGGAGGCCGGGGAAAACTCGGACCCCGCGGGCTTTGGCGGCGGCTGCACGGCCTGGGATGCCGTCTACACGCAGCAGGCGGTCGACTTCCTGACCAGCGAGGCCGCCGCCAGCACGCAGCCCTGGGCGCTGATCGTCTCCCTGGTCAACCCCCACGACGTGCTCGCCTATCCGCGTACCTGGGATGAGGAGGAGGAAGGCGGCTGCACCAACTATGCGCCTTACGCGCCGGATTGTTTCGAGCAAGGCATCGAACTGCCGCCGACAATCGCCGAGGATCTGGCCAACAATTTCAAGCCGACGGCGCACCAGCAAACCCAACTGTTCCTCAACGTCGGCCTCGGCCCGCTGCTCACCGATTTCGAGCGCCGCCGCTATGTCAACTTCTATGCCTATCTGCAAAAGGTAGTGGACGAGCACCTGGGTTCCGTGCTCGACGCGCTGGAGACACAGCCCGCGGTGCGCGATAAGACCGTGGTGATG
>JAPKMV010000286.1 GCA_026645635.1 Caldilineaceae bacterium | reverse complement strand
TGTGGGCCGTGGCCGGGGACGGCGGCTTCCAGATGACGCTGCAAGAACTGGCTGTGCTCAAGCAGGAGCACGACCTGCCGGTGAAGATCGCCATCATCAACAACGGCTTCCTGGGCATGGTGCGCCAGTGGCAGCAGTTCTTCTACGACAAGCGCTACACCGGCACACCGGTCTGGTCGCCCGATTTCGTGAAACTGGCCGCCGCCTACGACATTCCGGGGTTGACCGTGACGCGGCCCGACGAGGTGATCGGCGCCATCGAGCAGGCCAATGCCACGCCCGGCCCCTTCCTCATCGACTTCCAGGTCAAGGAAGAAGTCAACGTCTATCCGATGGTGCCGCCGGGCGCCGCAGTCGATCAACTGATCCGCCGGCCCAAGCCGTCGGTCATGCAGGGTTATTCGGGCGTGCAGCCGAGCTGGTAAGGAGACAAATCATGGCACATACACTCATCGCCTGGATGCGGGACAAGCCGGGCGTGCTCAACCGGGTGGCGGGGATGCTGCGCCGCCGCAACTTCAACATCGATAGCCTGCAGGTCGGCCACAGCGAGGCGCCGGGCATCAGCCGCATGACCTTCGTCGTCGATGGCAACGAGCGCATGGTCGACCAGGTCATCAAGCAGATGCGCAAGATCATCGACGTGACGCGCGTCGAGGATATCTCCAGCCTGCCCACGGTGGCGCGGGAGATGGCGCTGGTGCGTGTGGCGACCAACGCCGACAATCGTTCCGAGATCGTGCAGTTGGTCAACATCTACCGCGGCGAAATCATCGACGTGACGCTGGACACGATGATCGTGCAGATTGTGGGCAGCGAGGATCGCGTGGAGTCGCTGATCGACCTGCTGGGCAACTTTGGCATCGTGGAGATGGTGCGCACCGGCGCGGTGGCTATGGTGCGCGGGCAGAGCGGTCGCGCCTATCGCCGCGGCACTGCGGTCTGGCGCGCGGCGGCTAACGGCAAGGATGCCACGGCGCTGGAGCGCTTCAGGACCGGCGGCGTGTAAATTGGTGGGGTATTTAGGGTGTTAGGGACTTGGGGTCAGCGTGCAACCGCCCCAATACCCCAAAACCCTAAAGCCCCAAAACACTAAGTCATCAGACAATAGATTCAGACAACACGTAACACGAAACACGAAACAGGAATCATCATGGCGAAAATTTACTACGAAAACCAGGCAGATCTCGGCAACTTGCAGGGCAAGAAGATTGCGATTCTCGGCTACGGCAGCCAGGGCCATGCCCACGCGCTCAACCTCAAGGAAAGCGGCATGGACGTGCGCGTCGGTCTCTACCCCGGCAGCAAGAGCTGGGCCAAGGCGGAGGCCGATGGGCTGCGCGTGCTGAGCAACGCCGGCGCCTGCGCCGAGGCCGACATGATCATGGTGACGCTGCCCGACCCGATCCAGGCCAAGGTCTACGAGGAGGACATCGCGCCGAACCTCAAGCCCGGCGACACGCTGATGTTTGCCCACGGTTTCAACATCCGCTTCGGCTTCATCCAGCCGCCGTCCAACATCGACGTGAGCATGGTGGCCCCGAAGGCGCCCGGCCACCGCGTGCGCGAGGTCTTCAAGGAAGGGTCGGGCGTGCCGGCGCTGGTCGCCGTTCACCAGGATTACAGCGGCAAGGCGATGGCAAATGCGCTTGCCTATGCCAAGGGCATCGGCAGCACCCGTGCCGGCGTGCTGGAGACCACCTTCGGGGAAGAGGCGGAAACCGACCTCTTCGGCGAGCAGGCCGTGCTCTGCGGCGGCGTCAGCGAGCTGGTGAAGGCTGGCTTCAACACGCTGGTGGAGGCGGGCTACCAGCCGGAGATCGCGTACTTCGAGTGCATGCACGAACTCAAGCTGATCGTCGACCTGATGTACCAGGGCGGCCTGAGCTACATGCGCTACAGCATCTCCGACACGGCGGAATGGGGCGACTACAAGAGCGGCCCGCGCATCATCACTGATGAAACGCGCGAGACGATGCGCCAGATTCTGGCCGACATCCGCAGCGGCGCCTTTGCCGAGGAGTGGATGGACGAATACCACGCCGGCGGCAAGGTCTTCTATGACCGGCGCAAGGCCGAGCAGAGCCAGCAGATCGAGACCGTGGGCAAGGGGCTGCGGCGGATGATGACGTTCCTGAACGCAAAAGAAGTCAATTAATTATGAATTGTGAATTGTGAATTGTGAATTGCGAACCGGTCGCGCCGGGAGCCTACTTCACAATTCACAATTCATTATTCACAATTCACAATTCCTATGACTGATATTATCGCAACTATCGGCCCTGCGTCCGGCGACGTCGCCACCTTGGCCGAGATGATCCGCAGCGGGATGAGCGTGGCGCGCATGAACTTCAGCCACGGCGACTATGCGTTCCATGCGCGCACGGCCAGCCTGGTGCGCGAGGCCAGCGCCCTGGCCGGGCAGCCCACCGCGCTCCTGGCCGACCTGCAAGGGGCGAAGGTGCGCGTCGGACGCCTGGATCGCGAGATTCCCGTCGAAGATGGCCAACTCGTCCTGTTGGTCGGGCTGGAGGTGGACGTGCGCGAGCAGACGGCTGCGCTGCCTGCCGCCGCCATTGTTCCCGTCGACTTCGACCTGGCGCCGCATGTGAAGCCTGGCGGCACGATCCTGATCGACGACGGCAACCTGGAACTCAAGATCGAGGCAGTGGTGGCGGGACATGTCCACTGCCGGGTGGTGCACGGTGGCATGATCAAGTCGCGCAAGGGCGTCAACGTGCCCTACACCTTGCTGCCGATTCCCGCGCTGACGGAGAAAGATCGCGCCGACGCTGCCTTTGCCGTAAGCCTGGGCGTGGATTGGATCGCGCTCAGCTTTGCCGGCACCGCGGCCGACGTGACGGAACTGCGGGAGATCGTGGCTGCGACGGAGGGACACAGCTATGTTCACACGCCGCCGCGCATCATGGCCAAGATCGAGCGGCCCGACGGCGTGGAAAATTTGCGCGAGATCATCGTGGCCAGCGACGGCGTGATGGTGGCCCGCGGCGACTTGGCGCTGGAGACCAGCCCGTGGCAGTTGCCGCTCTTGCAGAAGCAGATCGTGCGGGCGTGCCGGCAGGCGCGCAAGCCGGTGGTGGTGGCGACGCAGATGCTGGAGAGCATGATCCAGAATCACCGGCCCACCCGCGCCGAAGTGAGCGACGTGGCCAACGCGCTGCTCGACGGCGCCGACGCGGTGATGTTGAGCGGCGAGACAGCGATGGGCGCCTATCCGGTGCAGGCGGTGCGCACGATGGTAAGCATCTGCCACAACGTCATGCCGGCGACGGTGCAGGTGAATCCGCTCTCGTCGTTTCTGCTGCCGGAGCACGCTGCGCCCATCCGCACCCGCCCGCCGCTGGAGTCGGCGCAGCGCGAGCGGTTTGTGTTGTAGAGGCTGTCATGGCTATTCTATCGGTGTTCTATGTGCAGGCTATGAATCCAAGAGTTAAGTCAGTCTACCCGAGTTCCGATTTCTCAGTGATACTGGAATTCGATAATGGTGAAATCCGCCGATTTGATGTGACGCCGTATCTGGACAAGGGCATCTTTTTAGCGCTCAATGATCGTTCGGAGTTCAACTCGGTGCAGCCATTTCTTGGTAGTATCAAATGGCGGGGCGGCCAAGATTTCTGTCCCGACACGCTGTATTTGGAAAGCGTTCCGGTTGCGCAGGCGCAGCCAGTCACAGCGTGATGCAGAAACGTCGAGACGAGCCGTGCGTAGGGTGGTTTTCGCCCCTCGCATCTCGCCCCTCGCAACTTCTTCCATGAAAGGGGGTGATCGAAATGGACGATGGTCTTGCTGACCTTTGTGATCTACTAATAGCTCCAGTTCTGTGTTCTGTCATTTATCCATGCCAACTACATTTCGATCGATCTTCCAGGAGGAAGCACCATGAGCAAGCCAGCCAATGTCGACCGTGAAGAGCCTGTCGTAGCCGAAAACGGCTTCGACCACGAGACGCCGCAAGTCGACGTCGAGCAGTTCCGCATCCACGATATCGCCGCCTACGCACGGGCCATCGCCCACGGCGGCGTCGTCCAAATCTTTGACACCACCCTGCGCGACGGCGAACAAAGCCCCGGCGCAACGCTCAACATCCAGGAGAAACAGGAGATCGCCCACCAACTGGCGCGGCTGGGCGTGGACATCATGGAAGCCGGCTTCCCCGCGGCCAGCCCCGGCGACCTGGAGGCCGTGCGCCGCATCGCGACGACGGTTGGACGGCAGCCGCGGCGCGACAAGCACGGCGCCGTGGCCGCGCCGCCGATCATCGCCGGCCTGGCCCGCGCCAACCAGCACGACATCGACAAGGCGTGGGAGGCGGTGCAGGGTGCGGTGCGCCCGCGCATCCACACCTTCCTGGCCACCAGCGACATCCACATGGAGCACAAGCTGCGCATGAGCCGCGACCAGGTGCTGGAGACCGTCGGCGACATGGTGCAGTACGCGCGCAGCCTGTGCAGCGACGTGGAGTTCAGCCCGGAGGACGCCGGGCGCAGCGATCCGGCTTTCCTGGTGCAGGTGTTGTCCGTCGCCATCCAGGCCGGCGCCACCACGCTGAACATCCCGGATACCGTGGGCTACGTCACGCCGGAGGAGTACGGCGCGCTGATCCGTTATCTGCGCGAGAACGTGGCCGGCGGCACGGATGTGATTTTCTCCTGCCATTGCCACAATGATTTGGGGCTGGCCACTGCCAACACCCTGGCCGGCGTGCAGAACGGCGCGCGGCAGATCGAAGTCACCGTCAACGGCATCGGCGAACGCGCGGGCAACACCAGCCTGGAGGAGACCGCGCTGGCGATCCACGTGCGCCAGCCGATCTTCAACCTGGACACCAACATCGTCACCCAGGAGATTCACCGGGCCAGCGACATGGTGAGCCGCTACACCGGCATGGTGATCCAGCCCAACAAGGCCATCGTCGGCGCCAACGCCTTTGCCCACGAGGCCGGCATCCACCAGGACGGCATGTTGAAGCACAAGCGCACCTATGAGATCATGGACGCCTCCACCATCGGCCTCAACACGAGCAAACTGGTGCTGGGCAAGCACTCCGGCAAGCACGCGCTGGCGCGCAAACTGGAGAGCATGGGCTACCACTTGAATCAGGACGAGATCAAGGAGATTTTCAACCGCTTCAAAGAGGTGGCCGACAAGAAGAAGACTGTCACCGAGGCTGACCTGGAGGCACTGGTGGGCGACGAACTCTACCAGCCTGCCGAAGCGTGGGAACTGCTGGACGTGCAAGTGCATACCGGCACCAACCTGACGCCCACCGCGGTGGTCAAGCTGCGCGACAACGCCACCGGCGAAATGAAGATCGGCGCGGCCATTGGCGCCGGGCCGGTGGATGCCGTCTACAAGAGCATCAACGAGGTCGTCAAGGCGCCGAACAACCTGATCGAGTTCCTGGTGCAGGCGGTGACCGAGGGCA
>JAPKMV010000285.1 GCA_026645635.1 Caldilineaceae bacterium | reverse complement strand
AGCCGCGGCGATCACCTCCGCCAGCCGCGCGGCGCCGTCGTCCACGCCCACCTGCAGGACGTGGCCGGCGCCCGCCGTGTGGAGCGTCGTCTGCGCCACGTAGCGCAGACCATTCAGCCGGGTTTGCAGGTCGAGGGCGTCGCCCTGCCCTTCCAGGGTGATCATGTCCGCGCCCAGCGCGTGCACCAGTTCGCCCGGCGGCCCCTCCACCACCAGCCGCCCGTGGTCGATGATCCCCACGCGGTCGGCCAGCGCCTCGGCCTCCTCCATGTAGTGGGTCGTCAACAGCAGCGTGATGCCTCCGCCAGCGCGCAGGTGGCGGATATATTTCCAGATGTTGACCCGGTTCTGCGGGTCCAGCCCCTGGGTCGGTTCGTCGAGGAAGAGCACTTGCGGCTGCGTGAGCAGCCCCCGCGCCAGTTCCAGCCGCCGCTTCATGCCGCCGGAATAGGTGGCGACCTTGCGTCCCAGCACGTCGCTCAATTCCACCAGCGCGGCGAGTTGGTCGATGCGACTGCGCCGCGTCTTGCCGTCGATGCCGTAGAGTTGGCCGTGGAAGTCGAGCACCTGGCGCCCGGTCAGTTCGCCGTCCACCACCAGTTCCTGAAAGGTGACGCCGATGCGCCGCCGCACCTGGGCCGCATCCGCCACCACATCGAAGCCGGCCACCGTGGCCTTGCCGTGCGTCGGCTCGATCAGCGTCGTCAGGATGCTCAGCAGCGTCGTCTTGCCCGCGCCGTTGGGACCGAGCAGGGCGTAGATTGCGCCGGACTCCACAGCCAGGCTGACGCCGGCCAGCGCAGTCACCGGCTCGGCTTTGGCCGGCTGGTAGGTCTTGACCAGATCGACCGTCTCGATTGCGACCATCTTCGTGTGCTTCCTTTCATGGGCTGAGCGTCGCCAGACGACACTTGCCCTATCGTACCATAGGTCCAGGCAGCAGCGCGTGCCAGGCACGGCGGATTCAGGAGAACCCAGGCGCGTGGATCACGATAGGCACGAAAGGTGCGAAGTACACGAAAACGGTGCGTCTCTGCGTCGCAGGTCACAAACCACCACCTATCCGCAGATTGCGCAGATGGTCGCAGAGGCAGCGTTTTAGACCAAAGGTGCTCGTGTTGCGTGCTGCGTGCTTCGTCTCGCCACGCAACACGTGACACGAAACCATCGCCTTACTCACGCCCACGCGTTCGGGTGTAGAATGACCGGCGCGCAGACGCGCCGTTTCTGCATGAGGAGAAGGGGAGAACCTATTGCAATCCAGCGAACCCACGACCACGGCCCTGGTGCAGCGCTGTCTGCGCGGCGACGCACGCGCCTGGGATGCGCTGGTCGCCCGCTATGCCCGGCTGGTGCACAGCGTGCCCGTCCGCCACGGCCTGACGCCGCCCGAAGTCGACGACGTCGGGCAGGAGACCTTCCTGGCGCTGGCGCAGCACCTCCACGCCATCGACGACCCGGAGCGGCTGGCCGCCTGGCTGGCGACCACGGCCCGGCGCTTCACCTGGCGCGCCCTCCAACGCCGGCGCCGCGAAACGTCATTGGAGGATGTGGAAGAGAGCGCGACCGGTGCGGCGGATGGCCCGCAGCTTGTCAGCCCGCTGCCCACCCCCGCCGACCTGCTGGAAGGCTGGGGCCGGCAGGAGGCGCTCTACGCGGGCATGCAGCGCCTGCAGGAGCGCTGCCGCAGCCTGCTGACGCTGGTGTTCCTGTCCGTCAGCGAACCCTCCTACGACGACATCGCCGCGCAGCTCGGCATCCCGAAGGGTGGCATCGGCCCGACGCGAAACCGCTGCTTGCAGCAACTGCGCGCCATCCTGGAAGGGTTGGGCTTTGGCCATGCCCAGTAAACCGGCGTATTTTTGGCGCCGCGTTGCGCCTCATCAGGAACAGAGAGTGTTTGAGAAGGGGCAGGGTTGACGCAGAGGCGCGGCGACGCAGAGACTCGCAGAGGGGTCGCAACGTCAGCGACCGCTGCGCATTCTCTCGATTTTCTCTGCGTTTCTCTGCACCTCGGCGCCTCTGCGTCAAAGTGGGTGACTTGACCAGCAGTGTCTTGGAAATCTGTCGCGCGTGCCGCGTGACCTGCTGATTGGCGGTGGGGAATGGACGAAATGAATCATCTGGCAGAAGAAGAACTGTTTTCTGTGGTCTTCGACGGCGCAGCGCTGTCGACAGAGGCTGCGCGACACCTGGCCGGTTGCCCGACTTGCCAGCAAGCACAAGCTGCCGTGCAGATGCTGGCGGGGGAATTCGTGATCGCGCGCCGCAGCAACCCGTCCCCGGCGGCGTTGCAGCGCTATGCCAGCCTGTTCGGCGCGGTGCAGCGCCAGCCCACCCCGCTCCAGCAGATGTGGCAGACCGTGCGCGCCACGCTGGCCTGGGACAGCCGCCAGCAGCCCGCGCTGCAAGGCGTGCGCAGCGGCGGGACGGCCAGCTACCGCCTGCTTTACACCGCGCCCTCCGCCGAAATCGAACTCCTCGTCGAACCTGGCCAGGGCGGTTATCGGCTCGACGGCGAAGTCGCCGCCGAGGACGCCACGGCAACACCCGCACTGGTGCAACTGGCCGGCGGCGATGGCGCGCTTCTCTATGAAACGGAGACAACGGACACTGGCCGCTTCCGGCTGGCCGCCGTCGCCCCCGGCGCCTACACCCTGACCGTGACCTTTGCGGCTGGGGATGCGCTCACCGTGCCGGCGCTGGAGATCACCTGATGGCGTCCCATTTGTCCGCCGACCAGCTTGAACGGCTGGCGGATCAGGAACTTGCGGCAGCGCAGTCGGAACTCGCCGCGGCGGGTCTGTTCACCGCGGCAACGGCCAGCGAACTGGCGCAGGCCGCGCTGTCCCACGCAGAGGAGACGCCCACCGCCGCGTCCGCCTGGCTGACGTTGGCGCAGGCGATCCTCGCTGCGACGCCACCGGAGTCGTCCGCCGCGGCCTGGGTCGCCTATGCCCAGGCGCGGGTCGCCACGCTGGCCGGCGACCTTGCCGGCGCCGAAGCGCATCTGCTGCTGGCGCGCCAGCAGTGGCAGGCCGCGGATGAGCCGCTGCTCGTCGCCCGCAGTGGGCTGGGTCTCACCCAGGTGCTCACCCAGCAGGGGCGCTACGCCGAAGCCGAGGCGGTCATCCGCGGCGCCATCGCCCAACTGGACGAACTGGGCGCGCCCGCCGCTCGACAGGCGTTCGCTGCCCGGCAAAATCTGGCCACGTTACTCAGCTACCAGGAACGGCACGCTGAGGCGCTGGCTCTCAACCAGACCGTGCGCGCTGCCCTGGCCGCCGCGTGGGAGGCCGCGCCGCCGGACGAACGCGGCGATCTGACGCCGCGTCTCGCTCGCGTCGACATAGCCATCGCCCTGGCGTTGACCCATCTGGACGACCCGGCCGCGGCCGAACAAACGCTGCGCAGCGCGATCCAACTGCTGCACGGCAGCGACGATCTGCTGGATCGCGGGCGGCTCTACGCCAATCTTGGCCATCTGCTGGCGCGCACGGGCCGCTACGCCGACGCGCTGCCCGCGTTCGACCAGGCTATGCGCGACCTGCTGGGCACGGACGACCCAGATGCCCCGTCTCCGCGCTGGCCCCGGGCCGATGTGCTCTTTCTCGAACAAGCGCGCGTCTACCTGGCGCTCAACCTGCTGCCCGAGGCCGAAGCCGGTCTGCACCGCGCCGTTGCGCTCTTTCGCACCACCGGTCAGCGCTACGAGTTGGGGCAGGCGCTGCTCACATCCGGGCTGCTGGCCGCCGCGCAGGATGACGTGGCGACAACCCGCACGCTGCTCGACGAGGCGGCCGCCATCTTCACGGCCCTTGACAACCGCTACTGGCAGCATCAGGTTGCACTGGCACAGGTGCAGGCAGCGTTGCGCAGCGGTGATGTCGCTGCCGCTGCCCAACGCATCGCCATACTTGCGGCTGCGACGCCTGACGCGCCAGTCGCTGATCCCCAATCGCCGCCCGCAGCGTGGGATCGCCTGACCCGCGCCGAGGTGCACCTCCTGGCCGCCGAAGTGGCGCTGCATCAGGAGGACGCGGATCGCAGTGCAGCGCACCTGGCCGCGGCAGCACAGGCCATCGGCGTGACCGACGATCAGCCGCACCCATCGCTGCCGGCCCCGCATCTGCATTTGCGCCTGCTGCATCTGACGGGGCGCTATCGGCGTTGGCTGGGGGACTCCACCGGCGCGCGCACGGTTCTGACCCAGGCCGTTGACCTGCTCGAAGCGCAGCGGACGACCTTCGCCCTGGAAGAAGTGCGCGCGGCCTATCTCGCCGACAAGATGGACATCTACACCGACCTGGTGCTCTGCCTGCTGGATGCGCCGCCCCAGGGTGAGGATGCCGTGGCCGCAGCATTTGCCGTCGTCGAACGCGCCCGTTCCCGCGCCTTGCTGGAGCGGCTGCTGGCCGCGGGCGGCGCTGCCGTCGCCGCTCCGGATGACGCGCAAGCGGCTCTGCTCCGCCAGCAGCTTCACTGGCTCTACAACCGCTGGCTGGGCGAAAGCGGCAGCCGCGGCGCTGTCGCCGACCTGGTGACAGCCATTCGCACCCACGAAGCCGCGTTGGAGCGCAGTGAACGGCGCACCGGCGGTGCACTGGCCGCGTCCGCGCCGGTCGATCTGGTCACACTCCAGCGCATGCTTGCCGCCGACCAGCAAGCGCTCGTCTACTTCACAGCGGGCGACGAGGTGCTCGCCTTCGTGGTGAGCGCGCAGCAGGCGACCATCATACGCAACCTCTGTTGCCGTGTAGACCTGGCCGCGGCGCTGGCCGAACTTCACTTTCAGCTCGGGCGTGCGGAGGTGGGCGGTGAGCAGACGCCGGCGCGCTCGGCGCGGCTGCTGCACGGCGCCCGGCAGGCGCTGCACACCGTCTATCAGCTTGTGTGTGCGCCGCTCATGTCCAGGCTGACTGCGGCGCGCCTGCTGGTCATCCCCCACGGCGACCTGCACCGCGTGCCCTTCGCTGCGCTCTGGGATGGCGAACGCTACCTGCTTGAGCGCTGCGAGATCGCCTATGCCGCCAGCGCGAGCCTGGCGGTGCATCATGCCGCCGCGCACGACGCGCCGCGGGCAGCGCTGGCAGCCCTGGCGCTCGACGACGCGTCGATCCCCCAGGCGCGCCCGGAGGTGGCCGCGGCTGCCGCCCATTTCCCGACGGCGCAGCTCTATCTGGGCGCCGCTGCCACCCTGGCCGGATTGCGTCAGGCTGCGGCCACGAGTGACGTGCTCCATGTGGCTACCCACGGCCTTTTCCGCAGCGACAATCCTTTCTTCTCGGCGCTCAAATTGGCCGACGGCTGGATCGACGTGCGCGCCATCTACCGGCTGCCGCTGCGCGCCCGCCTGGTGGTGCTCAGCGCGTGCGAGAGCGGCGCGGTGCGCGTGGCGGGCGGCGGCGAGGCGGTCGGGCTGGTGCGCGGCTTCCTGGGCGCAGGCGCGCACGCGCTGGTGGTGAG
>JAPKMV010000284.1 GCA_026645635.1 Caldilineaceae bacterium | reverse complement strand
AGAAAGAGCGGCTCGCGGCCGTAGTTGCCGGTGAAGAAGAGGGGCAATTGTGCACCGCTCAACACGCCGCGCACGTCGAGACCGTTGTAGGCTTCGTCGTAGAAAAGACCCGGCGGGAGCAGGTCAAGTTCGTAGAGACGCAAAAAAGCAGCGACCAGCACCGTGACCAGCAGCAGACTGCGCTGCCAGGTCAGGCGGTGTGGTCGCTGCCCGTTCGCTTGGGTGGGTGCACCAGCGGCTGTCATGCCCGAGCTGGACTAGCGCCGGGCGCCTGCCCGCTGCGGGGCGGCCCCTTGCTTCTGGTCGGCCTGCATGTGACAGTGTTTGTACTTCTTGCCGCTGCCGCACCAGCACGGGTCATTGCGCCCCACCTGCGGCCCGCTCTTGCGCACGGTCTGCGGCGTCTCTGCATCGCGATTGGTGCGGATGTTGCGCGCCATGGGCGAGGGCGCGGGCGCCAGCTTGCGCGCCTGTTCCGGCGACGCCTGGGCTTGGGCTTGCGCCTGCGGGCGCATGACTTGCAGGCTGAAGACCGAACGCACCACGTCGCCGCGGATCGCGTCGAGCAGTTCCGTGTACATCTTGTACGCCTCGCGCTTGTAGGCGACCAGCGGGTCAACCTGGGCAAAGGCTTGCAGCCCGATGCCTTCGCGCAGGCGGTCCAGGTCGGTGAGGTGGCGAATCCAACGGGTGTCCACCGCCCAGAGCATGACCTGCCGCTCGGCCTGGCGCATCACCGGGTCGGTGTACTCCTCCTCCTTGGCGGCGTAGGCGGCCATCGCCAGCCCAAGCACGTCGGCGTCGAGGCGATCGCGCTTCATGCCGTGCCAGCGTGCAGCGCCGAAGTCGTCCGGCACCCGGTGAATCAGCGCCTTCAGCGACTGCGCCAGGTCATCCAACTGCCAGCCTTCCTCGAATTCGCCCGGCGTAAACTGGCCGATCAAGTCCAATACTTCGTCCTCGATCATCTGCTCCACGGTGGGCTTGAGCGACGGCTCGAAGAGGATGCGGCGGCGCTCGTCGTAGATGCGGTTGCGCTGCTCGTTGACCACCTCGTCGTAGCGCAGCACATGCTTGCGGATGTCGAAGTTGTGGCCTTCGACCTTGGTCTGCGCGTTCTCGATGGCCTTGTTGACCAGCCCGGCCTCGATGGGCATGTCGTCGTCCACACCCATGCGCGCCATCAGCCCGCCGATGCGGTCGCCTCCAAACTTGCGCATGAGGTCGTCCTGCAGGCTCAGGTAGAAGCGGCTGGAGCCGGGGTCGCCGAGACGCCCGGCGCGCCCGCGGAGCTGGTTGTCGATGCGCCGCGCCTCGTGACGTTCGGTGCCGACGACGTGCAGCCCGCCCAGGCTGCGCACCCGTTCCTTGTCCTGTTCGGTCTCGCGCCACTTGTTCGCCAGCACCTCCACCCAGCGCTGGCCGGGGAAAGCCGTGGTCGGCTCCTGCCCATGTTTGAGCATGTCCAGCGTGCGGTTCCAGTCGGCCTGGGGAATCATCGTCAGCTCGAACTGTTCGCGGCGCAACTGCTCGCGGGCCAGGCCCTCGGCGTTGCCGCCCAGGAGAATGTCCACGCCGCGGCCAGCCATGTTGGTGGCGATGGTCACTGCGCCAGGGCGGCCCGCCTGGGCGATGATCGTGGCCTCGCGCTCGTGGTTCTTGGCGTTGAGCACCTCATGCTGGATGCCGCGGCGGTCGAGCAACTGGCTCACATATTCGCTGGTTTCGATGGCCACGGTGCCGACGAGCACCGGCTGGCCCGCCTTGTGCTTTTCGGCGATGTCGTCGATCACCGCCTTGAACTTGGCTTCCTGCGTGCGGTAGACCAGGTCGTCCATGTCATCGCGGACGACGGGGCGGTAGGTGGGAATCTGGATCACGTCCAGGTCGTAGATCTTCTGGAACTCTTCTTCCTCGGTCTTGGCCGTGCCGGTCATGCCGGCCAGTTTGCTGTACATGCGGAAGAAGTTCTGGAAGGTGATGGTGGCCAGCGTCATCGACTCTTTCTGCACCTTGACGCCTTCCTTGGCCTCGATGGCCTGGTGCAGCCCTTCGCTGTAGCGCCGGCCTTCCATCAAGCGCCCGGTGAATTCGTCGACGATGATCACTTCGCTGTCGCGCACGATGTAATCCTTGTCGCGGCGATAGAGCGCGTGGGCGCGCAGCGCGTTGTCGAGATAGGGCATCTTCTCGAAGTGTTCCGGCGCGTAGAGGTTGTCCACGCCCAGGGAACGCTCGACATAAGCGATGCCTTCTTCGGTCAAGGTGGCGACCATCTCCTTCTCGTTGGTGATGAAGTGGGTCTCCGGGGTCAGCCGCCGCACCAACTGGGCGAACTCCATGTAGAGGTTCGAGCTTTCCTGCGACTCGCCGGAGATGATCAGCGGGGTGCGCGCCTCGTCGACCAGGATGTTGTCCACCTCGTCGACGATGGCGTAGTGCAGCTCGCGCTGTGTGAGCCGCGGCACCTCCTGCACCATGTTGTCGCGCAGATAGTCGAAGCCGAACTCGTTGTTGGTGCCGTAGGTGATGTCGGCGCGGTAGGCTTCGCGGCGCGTGACTGGGCGCAGATACTGGAAGCGGTCGTCGGCGTTGGGATACTCCGGGTCGAAGAGGAAGCTGCCGGAATCCGGGTTGCCTGCGCTGTTCTGGATCACCGCCGCGCTCAGCCCCAGCAGGTGGTAGATCGGCCCCATCAACTGCAAGCCGAACTTGGAGAGGTAGTCGTTGGGCGTGACCAGGTGCGCGCCGCGGCCGGTAAGTGCGTTCAGATAGAGCGGCAGCGTGGCGACCAGCGTCTTGCCTTCGCCGGTCTTCATCTCGGCGATGGAGCCGCGGTGGAGCACCATGCCGCCCAGCAACTGCACATCGTAGTGGCGCAGACCGGTGGTGCGTTTGCTTGCCTCGCGCACCGCAGCGAAGGCTTCCGGCAGCACTTCCCAGAGGATGTCCTGCTCGGCTTCCTTGAGCGCCTTCTTGATGCGGTCGACTTCGAGGCGGGCGAACTTCTGCTCGTCGGTGCCCAGCACCTCCAGGTATTCTTTCTCAGCATCTTCCAGTTCGGCGCGCAGATCAGCCGTTGCTGACTGGATGCGCTGCTGAAAGCTGATGGTCATCCCGCGCAATTCGTCGTTGCTCTTGCGCTCGAACTCTGGCTCCAGTTCGCCGATCTGCGCCACGATGGGGCGAAACTTCTTGAGCACCTTCTCGTTTGGGTCGCCGGTGATGGCGTAGTAGAAGCGTTTGATCATAATCGTTGTTTCTCCGTCTGGCAGAGCGTCGCAGCGTCACATGAGCGGACAGCCGCCGCATCGCTGCGGTTGCGCTCGCGCAAGCCGCAATTTTACCACGCGCCGCGGCCAGGCGATAGTCAGGCGGGACACAAAGTGCGGGAAGTCACCCGGCGCAGGCGAGCACCAGCGCCTTGTCGTCGTCCGTGCGTTGGTTCACGGCTGCGCTGTCCAGGAAAGCAGCCAGGGCGCGGTCGAGGCTGGCCGACGCGCCCGACGGCGCCTGGGCCAGCCGGGCAAAGAGCGGAGCGAAGAAGGGCGCATGGGCCGTCCGGGTGGCGTAGTGCAGCGCCAACTGCTGCAAGCCGTCGGTGAAGAGGGCGATGCAGCGCGCGGGCGGCAGCAACGCCACGCGCAGTTGCGCGGCGGCATCCTCGTCGGTGACGAAGTGGGTCGTGTTGATGTACTCGCCCTGGCTCGGCCAGAGCAGAACGCACAGCGCAGCGTCTTCCGCAGCGTCGCTGCCAGCGTCACCGTCCGCGGCCAGAAGCTGCGCCACGATGGCGCCGTCGCCCACCTGGCAGGCGACCGTGGCGCGCGCATTGGCGACGACCGCCAGCAGCGTTGCCGCATAGGCCGCCAGTTCAGCCTGCTCCGCCGTGGCCATCTCCTTGATGGCGGCCACCGTCTGCGCCAGCCAATCGGCGACAGTCGCCTGCGTCAGTTCTTCCACTGCGCCGGCATGGGCCGCCAGCCAGGTGTCGATCTGCGCCATCATCGTCGTGCAGGCCGCCGCCGCGCCGGCTGCCCCGGCAGCTGCGCTCCCCGCGCCGTCGCTCACTACCGCCCACCACACAGAGCAGCCGGCAAATGTGGCGGTCTGGGCGCGGCATGCATCCTGGCAGGGCAGGCCCTGGGCGACGTGCCCTGCACCGGCGACTGCCGCCAGGGCGTAGCGCCAGCTCACACCGCCGCCCAGCCGTCGGGCGCCGTGGGATTCTCCAGCGGCACGCTGTCACCCACCTGCGACGCCGAAACAGCGCGCATGGAATTGGAGAGCCAGACAAAGAACTCGCGGAACTGAAGTCCCTTCAGCCGCAGCGGCGCGCGCACGGCCAACTCGCCCAGGGTGTTCATGTCGGCGTTCTGCACGCCAATGGCAAAAAAGGAGAACGCCTTCGCCGCTTCCCCGGCGTGAATCTTGTCCGCGGCCTCCCGCCAGTTGTCGGTGGGCGCGCCGTCGGTGATCAGCATGACCCAGGGGCGGTAGTAGGCGATGCCGTTGGCGCGGTAGACATGCTTGCGCGCTTCCAGCAGCGCCAGCCCGAAGAGCACCGCGGCGCCCAGCGGCGTCTCGCCGCTGGCGGTCAGCGCAGCCGGCGTGAATGCAGTCGCCGTGGTGAAGTCCGCAGCAAGCTGCACTGGGCCAAAGGTCACCAAGGCGAGTTCGACCCGCTTGGCGGCCAACTCGTCGCGCTGCAACTCCTGCTGCAGCGTCGCCAGCCCTGCGTTGAGTTCGGCAATGGGCGCGCCCTGCATCGAGCCGGAGGTGTCCAGCAGCAGCACGACAGGGCAGCGCGGCTCCGGGTTGTCGGCAAAGCTGGCCGCTTCAAATGGCACCTGGTCAAAGGTCGGTTCAACATCGGTCATCGGAGATCTCCCTTCGCTACGGTTGGTTGGCGCCGCACGGTTTCGGCAGCGCTTATTTTACTCGACGCGGCGCATGTTTTACGTGTTACGTGTTGCGTGTTACGTGTTTGTTTCGTCACGAAACACGCAACACGCAACACCGTCATTCCATTTCTCACCCACTGAACAACCGCGGCTACAGTCAGCACGCCATCAGGGTTCGACCACTGGCAGCGCGGCCCACGGTTGGGGAAGGTCCACCGTCTCACTCCAGACCCAGCCGATGTCGCCCAGGGCGGTGCGCACGAGCAGACTCTGCTGGGCGGGATGGCGCCCGATCACGGTCACCTCTTCGCTGCGGTCCAGGCGGCAGAGCGCACCGCCGCCGCCGTAGCGGTGAAGCAGCGTAGACTTCACCATTGTCCCCTGGCGTTGCGCGGCTGCCACCGCCTCAACTGACCAGGGTGAGCCAGGCACGCCGGCGTAGTTGGCGACGACGCGCGTCGTCGCGCAGGGAATCGTGCCTGGATTGACGGGCGAGGGCGTCGGCGTGCGCGTAGGAGGCGGGGTCATGGCGCCTATGTTACCGAGCGGGAAGAGCAGCGTCGGGT
>JAPKMV010000283.1 GCA_026645635.1 Caldilineaceae bacterium | reverse complement strand
GCCACCTGGTTGCGCAGCAGCCCGGCGATCCCGCGGGGGAAGCGCCCCAGCGCCACGCCGTGCACACCGCTCCCATCGACCAGCGCCGGCACCTCCACGGCGATGTCGCCGGGCAAATCGTCGATCAAGCCGTGGTTGGGCAGGTTGAGCGCCAGCACTTCCGTCGGGCGGTTGGCGGCGATGCTCTCCAGCACCTGCGAGGTCACCCAATCGTCGCCCGACCCTTTGAGCAGCGTTGCCTCCGAGACCTTGTGCGCCACCCAGATCTGGTAGGTGCGGAAGAAGTCGAGAATGCCCTGGCTGTCGGCCACCTCGCCCGCCCACTGGATGTACTCGCCGAAGTGGGAATCCACCGTGATCGGCAGATAGCCGAAGCGCTCCAGGATCACCTTGAAGAGCCGGCGTTCGGCCCAGGGGCGATGGCCCACGGTGGCCACGTGCTCCGGCGGCATGCTCGGCAGCGCCCAGCCCAGCACGTTGGTGATCTGCTCGAAGTAAGCCGGCGCGTTGGCGCGCACGTCGGGATAAGCGTCGGCGCCCGTATCGTTGTAGCGGACGTTGAGCAGCACGCTGAAGTGGTTCAGCCCGCCGGCCTGGAAGGTCAGGTTCTCCAGCGGCGTCTGCAAGATGCGCGGCAGGTGCTCGGGCAGGGACGCCACCTCGTGGCAGATGCCGACGAACTTCAGATCGGGATATTTGCGGTTCACCGTGGTGCAGATGCGGCTCATGGGGTTGCTGAAGTTGAGCACCCAGGCGGCGGGGCAGATGGCCATGATGTCGCCGCAGATGTCCAGGATCGGCGGGATGATGCGCAGGGCGTGGAACAGCCCGCCCGGCCCGCCGTTCTCGCCGTAGACCTGGCGGATGCCGTACTGCTGCGGGATGCGCCAATCCTGCTCCCACAGTTCGAAGCGATTGCCCACCTCGATGGAGATGATGCAGAAATCGGCGCCTTGCAGCGCAGCCCTGCGGTCGGTCGTTGCTTCGATCGTATAGGGCAGATGGTGCGCCCGGACGTGGTTGCGGCCGTAGATTTCTGTGCGCGCCAGCGCCTCGGCGTTGATGTCGTGCAGGCAGATCGTGCTGCCGGCGAAGACCTGGCTCTTGAGCAAATCGCCCATGATGCCAAGCCCAAAGTTGGCGCTCCCCGCGCCGATGAGGACGATTTTGTGGGACATGGGATTCTCCCTTCGGCAAATCTCCAATCTCTAATCTCCAATCTCTGTTGTTGGCGGAGACTGGAGATTAGAGATTGAAGATTAGGTTTACTGGTACTTGGGCAGCCAATCCCCGTGCGCCTCGATCAGGTCGTCGACGAGATGCCAGATCTGATCCAGGCTCAGTTCGGCGGCGGTGTGCGGGTCGAGCATGGCCGCGTGGTAGATGTGCTCGCGCTTGCCGGTGAGTGCAGCCTCGACCACCAGTTCCTGCACGTTGACGTTGGTGCGCATGAGCGCGGCCAGGTGCGGCGGCAATGTACCGATCTTCGTCGGCTGCAGGCCGTTCTTGTCGACCAACACCGGCACTTCCACGCAGCAGCCCTGAGGCAGGTTGTCGATCAGCCCGCGGTTGGCCACGTTGCCGTAGACCACCCGCGGCTGGCCAGTGACGATGCTGTGCACGATGCCGGAGCCATACTCATGGCTGCGCTGGTGGGTGATTTCCAGTTCGCCCCGCTCGAAGGCCGCCCGCGCCGCCTCCCAGCCCGCGATCTGCCGCTCGCAGCGCACGATGTACTCGTCCAGCGGAATGTCGAACTGCTCGATCAGGTCGGGGCGGTCGCGCTTGATGAACCAGGGCACATACTCGCTGAAGTGCTCGCTGGACTCGGTGACGAAGTAGCCCAGGCGGCGGAACATCTCGTAGCGCACCGCGTCGCTCAGCCCAGCGACGCCGCCGTCGCTGCGGGTGGTGCTGCCGCGCTCCGGCGCCTTCGGCTGCTGCGCCACCGCGGCGATGCGCGGGTAGAGGTCCTCCACGCCGGTCGCGGTCTTGCGCTCGAAGCGCAGGTAGAAGGCCATGTGGTTGATGCCCGCGCAGATGTAGTTGATCTCCTCGATGGGCACGCCGATGTCGCCGGCCAACTGCTCCGCGGTGCCCTGCACGCTGTGGCAGAGGCCGACGGTCTTGATGCTGCTGGCGCGGCTGAGCGCCCAGCAGTTCATCGCCATCGGGTTGACGTACTGCAGGAAGGTCACGTCCGGGCAGAGTTCCTCCATGTCCCGCGCAATGTCCAGGAAGACCGGGATCGTGCGCAGGGCGCGCATGATGCCGCCGATGCCCAGCGTGTCGGCGATGGTCTGGCGCAGGCCATACTTCTTGGGAATCTCGAAGTCGATCACCGTGCCGGGCTTGTAGCCGCCGACCTGGAACATGCTGATGGCGAAGTCCGCGCCCGCCAGCGACGCGCGGCGATCGAGCGTCGCCTCGATTTTCGGTGACGCGCCGAAGAACTCGGCGATCTTGTGGGCGACGATCTCCGACGTGCGCAGCCGTTCCGGGTTGACGTCGAACAGGCTGATGGTGGCGTCGCGCAGTTCCGGGTAGCTCAGGATGTCGCCGAGCAGATTCTTGGCAAACACAGTGCTGCCGGCGCCGATAAAACTAATTTTGGTCATATTTCGGTCCTCAATGAATTGATTTTTTTATGGCAGGTGGGAACAGACCGCGGATGACGCGGATTAAGCGGATTTGTGCGGATGAATTCAAATCCGCGAAAATCCGCCTAATCCGTCAAATCCGCGGTCTATCCCTTCCCACCAAACGAATGCTCATTTAGAAAAGTTCGATCACGGTGTCGAACGGGTTGCGCAGTTCCGGCGGGATGTAGATCGTCGTGCGGTCACTCTCTTTGGACACAAAGAAGTTGCCGCCTTCCCGTTCGAGCTGAAGCTCTTGTCCAGTTGCCAGCAGCCGCGCCCGCTGCACGTCGGCTGGCACGCCCGTCAGGATCACGCAGTCGCTCACGTCGTCGAGCACGTGGACGAAATGGTGGCTGCCGCGGCGGGTGCTCACGCTCTCCCGCGTTGGCGGGATCGCGCCGGCACGCGTGGTGTAGATGGCGGCGCCATTTTCGACCAACCACTGCCCGACTGCGCGCAGCCGCTCCTGGTGCAGCGCGGGAATTTCCCCCTCTGGCGTGGGGCCGACGTTGAGCAGGAAGTTGCCGCCCACGCTGGCCGACCGCGCCAGCACGTGCACCAGCCGCCGCACCGACTTGGTGTTGCGGTCGTCGCGGCTCCAACCCCAGTGGTCGTTGATGGTCATGCAGACCTGGATCGGCAGGCCATAGACCGTGGTGGCGTTGAAACCGGTGCTGTTCTCGCCGGGCAGGTCCTGCTCGAAGCCCTGCAAGTCTTCGCCGGGCAGCGGCTCGGCGTGGCGATTGTTCTCCACCACGGCGTCGGGCTGCAAGGTGTGGATCATGTCGTACAGTTTGTCATACTCGAAGGAGCCGCCGGGCAAGAAGTAGCGGTTGCTGTCGTCGATGACGTGCCGCGGCCAGTCACCGTCGAACCAGAGCACCGCCAGTTCGCCGTACTGCGTGCAGAGTTCGCGCACTTGGCCGTGGAGGAAGCCCAGGTAGTCGGCCCAGGCCAGCCCACTCTCGGCGCGGAAGCGGTAGGCCGGGTGATGCCAGTCCATGAGCGAGACATAGAAGCCCAGCTTGACGCCGTGGCGGCTGCACGCTGCGGCCAGCTCGGCGATCGGGTCGCGGCCAAAAGGCGAGTTCGTCACCTTGTAGTCGCTCAGCGCCGTGTCGTACATGCTGAAACCGTCGTGATGGCGGCTAGTGATAACGATGTACTTCTGCCCGGCGTCGGCGGCCGTGCGCACCCACGCGTCGGCGTCGAAGCGCGTCGGGTTGAATTGCGGAACCAACTTCTCATACTCCGGCACGGGGATGCGGTCGGTGTGCATCACCCATTCCTGCTTGCCGATGATGCTGTACAGCCCCCAATGGATGAACATGCCAAAGCGGGCGTCTTGAAACCAGATGAGTCCCGCGGGTGAAGCTTGTTTGTGTGTCATGGTGTGCTCCTGGTGAATAGAGATTGGAGATTAGGAGATTAGGAGATTGGCTTCGCCGTCCACCAATCTCCAATCTCCCAATCTCCAATCTCTCAATCTCCTAATCTCCCAATCCCTTTCTCTCCCCCCACCAACCCCGCCAGCCCCTTCCACGCGGCCAGCGCCAGCAGCAGAATCTCGCCGGCGTTCCACCAGAAGTGGATGGCGACGCGGGGCGCAGTGGTGAGTCCAGGGATGCGCCCGCACCATTCGCTCAGCGCCAGCCAGCCGTCGCGTCCCAGGATGCCCGGCTGCGCCTGCGTCACCGGCAGCGGCGCCACGCCCAACTGCGCCAGTTCGTTGAGCACCTGGAAGTAGCGCACCAGCATGTAGGTGTGCTCCACCCCGTGCAGAAACGCCCAGGCGATCAGCAGCTTGGCCCAGATGCCGCGCAGCCCGCGGGCGTAGAGAAAGACCACCAGCCCGAAGACCAGCCAGTTCCAGGTGAAATGCACCCACTCGGCGTTGAGCGACGAGAGCAGGCCAAAGGACTGCGAGCCGGGCCGGTCGAGCGCGTAGAACTGGATCACCTGGACGATGTGCTCCAGGGTGTGGAAGGCTTGCAGCACCAGCAGGATGCTCAGCGCCGCCGCGGCCGCGCCGTAGCGGCGCAGGTCATCCTGCCATTTGAGCGCAAGCGGGATCGCCAGCACGCCCGCAACGATGAGCGTGCCGCCCCAGATCGGCATCTGCGCCTGCCAGGCGATCACGCCGGCCAGCAGCGCGGCTACAGCCGCAGCCACGGCAAAGGCCAGCGTGTACCGGCCCGGTCCGAAGATACCCCAAAAAGAGAGGCGATCATCGACTGCGTGCGTGTTCCCGTTCATGTGCATGTCAACTTTCCTCGCTCAATCGAGACGGAGCCACTCATTTGTTGTCACGAATTGCACGAATTTTGACGAATGCCCACGAATTGTTCGATTCAATTCGTTAAAATTCGTGCAATTCGTGACATACCCTCGGACGTCCGAACATCTCCGTAGGTCACGTTTCCAACGTGACAAAACCACCCCGCGCAACCATGTCAAGTTACAAACTTGACCTACGAAACCTCACTTTGTGCGCGTGATCGTCACGCGCTGATTCGCCGGCGGGGCGTCCACCGTCGAGACAGCGCCATCGGGCCAGCGCACCGTCAACGCCTGGGGCGCGGCGCCTTGCCCCAAACCAAAGTGCAAGCGCGTCGAATCGCCCGACAGGTAGCCGCTGATCGCGCGCACATCGCGCGCCTGCACGCCCTGGTTGGTCTGCAACGTCACCTGCGCGCCAATGGCAAACTTGTTAGCTGCGTCCGGCCAACGCAAATCGACCGCCAGGCTGTCGCCCAGGTCACACAGCCGGTTCTCGAAGAGCTGCGCCGGGCTGTTGAGGTTGTTGACCACGATGTCCAGGTCGCCGTC
>JAPKMV010000282.1 GCA_026645635.1 Caldilineaceae bacterium | reverse complement strand
TGTTTAACATTGGTGGTGGCAAAGCACGTTTGATAGCGGCGATTCACTACAATCGGGAGAAGGTCTATATCCGAGCAGTGTTGACGCATGAAGAGTATGACAGGGGCAAATGGAAGGAGTAAAACATGGTTGCCGAAGTTCAAACCGCTGAACGTATCTGGCCAATGCTATCCCCCGTCGTGTTTGTGCCGCATAGCGAAACCGAATATCAACGGATTGTCGCCCTGTTGGATACCATGATCGACGTAGTGGGTGAAAACGAGAACCATCCTCTGGCATCGCTGATGGAAGTTATTGGCGTGCTGGTTGAAAAATATGAAGACGAGCACGTGCCAGAATTGATGGCTGTTTAGCTTTGCGGCGTAGCAGGATCGCCTGTCAATGTGGTAATGACGGGTGACGACGTCAAAAGGCAGTTTCCCCCTCACGTCGTCACCCTGCCACCATCCTCGTATTTCTACCGCATCGTCAGCGCCATGACCGCCTTTTGCGCGTGGAGGCGATTCTCCGCCTCGTCGTAGACCACCGACTGCGGGCCGTCGATCACGCCGTCGGTCACCTCGATGTTGCGATCAGCCGGCAGGCAGTGCATGTAGATGGCGTTCGGGTTGGCCAGCGCCATGCGCCGCTCGTCGGTGATCCAGTCGGTGTACTTCTTGCCGATCTTGGCGCTCTCGGCGTTGTCGGAGGTCGTCAGCAGCGCGCCCCAGCTCTTGGGGTAGACGATGTCCGCGCCCTTGAAGCCGGCGTCGAAGTCGTCCAGCACCTCGAAGCTGCCGCCGTGCTTGCGCACATTGTCTTTCGCCTGCTGCTCGATGTCGGGCATGAGCTTGTACTCCGGCGGACGGGTGAGGCGCACGTTCATGCCGAAGCGGGTCATCTGCAGGATCAGGCTCTGCGGCACGGAGATGGGCTTCTGGTAGCTGCTGGCGTAGGCCCAGCTCACGTTGATCGTCTTGCCGCGCGGGTCGCCCACCTTCTCGATGATCGTCATCAGGTCGGCAAGGATCTGGAAGGGGTGGTAGACGTCGCACTGCATGTTGAGCACCGGCACGCGGCTCGCCTTGGCCACCTCGTTGATGTACTTGTTGCCAAAATCCCAGTCGCACTGGCGGATGGCAATGCCGTCGTAGTAGCGGCCGTAGATCTCGCCGATCTCCTTGGCCGTGTCGCCGTGGCTGATCTGCGTCGTGTCCGAGTCGATGAACGCGGCGTGGCCGCCGAGCTGCGCCATGCCCACCTCGAAGCTGGAGCGGGTGCGCGTGCTGCTGAAGAAGAAGAGCAGCGCCAGCGTCTTGTCGCGCAGGATGGGGTGCGGCAGGCCCAGCGCCCGGTCGCGCTTGAGCTTGAAGGCCACGTCCATGACGGTCTCGATCTCTTCCTTGCTGAAATCCATGTCGCTGATGTAATCGCGACCGCGCAAATCGGTTTGCATGTTTGTCTCCTCTTGTGTGACTATAGATTATTAGCTGGCTCAGCAGGCATCGCCTGAACTAGTGCTGTCAAGTGATTGTAGCGCCAACCAGGGCGAGCGCCAAAGCGTGCAGGAGATTCGATTCGGCTGCTGATTGCCTATGATACAATGCAGGGGCGACAGCGCGCAGCGGGACAGATACGGGTCCGATTGGGAGTGCAGAGAAGTATATGAGTGAGAGCGATCTACTGAAGCGCATCATGGTCAATCCCCGCATCTTTGGCGGCAAGCCGATTGTGCGTGGACAACGCCTGGCGGTTGAACATGTCCTGGGTATGCTGGCGGCCGGTGACACCGCGGAAACGCTGCTGAAGGCGTATCCCTGGCTGGAGGCGGATGACATCCGCGCCTGCCTGCTCTATGCCCGCAAGGTCGTCAGTGAAGAACGCATCGAAACCCTGGTGCTGGAAACCGCGGCATGAAGATCCTGCTGGACTCATGTGTTTGGGGTGGTGTGCGCCAGTCGCTTTTGGATGCCGGCCATGACGTTGTTTGGTGCGGAGACTGGGACAGGGATCCAGGCGACGACGAAATACTGACCCAGGCCTACAAGTCGGGCCGCGTGCTGGTAACTTTGGACAAGGATTTTGGGGCATTGGCGATCCAGCACGGCAGGCCCCATGCTGGCATTCTGCGCCTTGTGAACCTGTCTACCCAACAACAAGCTGCCGTTTGCCCCCGCGTGCTTTCCCTTTATGGCGCCGTGCTTCAGACAGGCGCCATCATCACTGCTGAACTCGAACGCGTGCGCATTCGCCGGCCGGATAGTTCGCCGACATGATGCGTCTTGCGGCGCCCTGTGAAGACACCTATGTCCACCCACTCAATTTCGTCCACTGAACTTCCCTGGTACGCGCGCCTCCTTGCCTTCATCCGCTTCACCTGGCAGCGCCTCATGTGCGCGGCCAGCAACCTACGCCGTCGCCTCTTCCTGCGCCGCCTCACCGCCTATCCTATCCTCCGGCTGGAGGGCGAGCTGCTGGAGCGCACGCCCGACGTTCCCTGGTACTACGCGTTCCTGCCCATCTACACGGCGCCGCTCAGCCTGGAAGCGATCGACGATGCGCTGCAGCGCATCGCCGGGGACTGCACGCCGAGCCTGGCCCAGGCGCAGAGCCTGCGTAGCCTGCTCGACCGCTTCCGCGCCACCGACCGGCGCCGCTGCCCGGCCAGCCCGCCCAAGCGCATCGTCTTTCACCTGGAGCAGGTGACCGCGCCGCTCTATGTGGCCGCAGCCGGCGCCGATCTCATCGCGCTGACGTCGCTGACCGAATGGGATGTCAAAGGGCTGGCCGCCACGCCCCTTTTCTTCAAAGATGCATTGGCGCAGGTGGGCATTGCCTTCGACGTAGTGCGCGTGGCGCCCTGGAAGACCGCCGCCGACATGTTCGCCGCCGACGGCCTCAGCGACGCCGCCCGCGCACAGTACGACTGGCTGTTCGACAGCCTCTACGCCGCGCTGGTCGATGGCATCGCCAGCGGGCGGAAGTTAGCGCCAGAGCAAGTGCGTGCGCTGATCGACCGGGCGCCGCTGGCCGCGCCGGACGCACAGGCCGCCGGGCTGATCGACGCCGTGGCCTACGCCGATGAGCTGCCCGCACTGCTGGGGCTCGACGATGAACGCCGCTACCCGCAGCCCTACAACCGGGTGCGCAAACGGCTCTATCGCCACGCCCAGCGGCCAAGTCCGGGCACGATCGGCGTCATCAGCCTCACCGGCGCGATCATGACCGGCGCCAGCCGCGAGTTTCCCGTGCCCCTGCCGCTCATTGGCGATGACACCCTGGGCAGCAGCAGCGCGCAGCAGCAGATTCGCGCCGCACGCCGCGACGACAGCCTCGACGCGGTCGTCGTCCATGTGGATTCGCCCGGCGGCTCCGCCCTGGCCAGCGATCTGATCTGGCGCGAACTGTCCCTGCTGGCCGCCGAAAAGCCCGTCGTGGTCTACATGGGCGACGTGGCGGCCAGCGGCGGCTATTACATTGCCACCCCCGCCCACAAGATCGTGGCGCAGGCCGCGACCCTGACCGGCAGCATTGGCGTGATCCTGGCCAAGCCGGTCGCGGCGGAGGCGCTGGACAAGGCGCGCATCCGCTGGGAGACGCTGCGCCGCGGCGAGCACGCGGATCTCTACGAAAGCGTTACGCCCTGGACGGAGGAAGCCCGCGCCGCGGTCACGGCCAGCATGGATGCGGTCTATCGCACCTTCAAGGAACGGGTTGTCGCCGGTCGCGGCATCGACCCGGCCGCACTGGACGACCTTGCCGGCGGGCGCGTCTGGACGGGCGAGCAGGCGCTGGCCCACGGCCTTATCGACGCGTTGGGCGACTTCAACACAGCGGTGGAGCTTGCCTGCCAGGAAGCAGATTTGCCCACTGACGGCAGCGTGCGCGTCGAGGCGGTTGGGGCGGGACGCTGGCAGCCGGCCATGCCCCAGGCGCCGGAACAGGCGGAATTCGCCCGATGGCAGGCGTTGGCGCAGTTCGTGGCCGGCGGCGAACTCACGCGTCTGCTCCAGCGCGAGCATCTGTGGCTGATCGCCGACGGGCTGCCCAGGGAGAGGTAAGGGGCAACGGTCAATTGTCAACGGTCAATTGTCAACACTCAATTGTCAATTGACAACTGCTTGGCCCTGGACGCTGCGCCCTTCCACCAACAACCATCCGCAAACAACCATTGACCGTTGACCATTGACAATTAACCGTTGACCATTGAAGGAGATTCTTATGCTCGATGTGCAGGCGGTGCGCCGCCAGTTTCCGGCGCTGCAAGAAAGCTACAACGGACGCCCCGGCGCCTTCTTCGACAATCCGGGCGGGACGCAGGTGCACGCCACCGTGATCCAGGCGATGGCGGATTACCTGACGCGGCGCAACGCCAATGTCCACGGCGCGTTCATCACCAGCCGGCGCACTGACGAAGTGATCGCCTATGCGCGCCAGGCCGCGGCGGATTTGCTGGGCGCGGCGCCGGAGGAGGTGGTCTTTGGCCCCAACATGACCAGCCTCACCTTTGACCTCAGCCACGCGCTCGGCCACGAGTTTGGCCCGGAGGACGAGATCGTCGTGACGCGGCTGGACCACGACGCCAATGTCGCGCCCTGGCTGCTGATGGCCGAGGACAGCGGCGCGCAGGTGCGCTGGGCCGACGTCGACCTGGAGACCTGTACGCTGGACATGGAGCACTTGCAGTCGCTCATCACCCCGCGCACGAAGCTGGTGGCGGTGGGCTATGCTTCCAACGCCGTGGGCACCATCAACGATGTCAAAACCGTCATCGGCTGGGCGCAGGCTGTCGGCGCGTACAGTTTCATCGACGCGGTGCAGTTTGCCCCCCACGGCTGGATCGACGTGAAGGAACTGGGCTGCGACTTCCTGGCGTGCAGCGCCTACAAGTTCTTCGGGCCGCACATGGGGCTGCTCTATGGCAAGCGTGAGCATCTGGCGCGGCTGCGCGCCTATCGCGTGCGGCCCGCGGGCGATGAACTGCCCGGCAAGTGGGAGACGGGCACCAAGAACCACGAAGGCATGGCGGGCACGGCCGCGGCCATCGACTACATCGCCGGCCTGGGCGCGCAGTACGGGATGGCCGCGCCGAACGCTCCCCGCCGAGAGAAGCTGCGCGCCGCCTGGCAGGTCATCGGCGAATACGAATTGATGCTGATGGACCGGCTGATCACCGGGCTGAAGGCGATCCCCACGGTGCGCATCTACGGCATCACCGACCGCTTCGACTGGAACAAGCGCATGGCGACCGTGTCGATCCGCAAAGAGGGGTTGACACCGGAAGTCCTGGCGCAGAAACTGGCCGCGGAGAACATCTTCGTCTGGAACGGCAACTTCTACGCGCTCTCCATCAGCGAACGGCTGGGCGTCGAAGCCAGCGGCGGCCTGGTGCGCATCGGCCTGGCCCACTACAACACGCTGGAGGAGGTGGAGCGGTGTTTGACGGTGATTGATCGCGCATGATGAGAGGGTGATGGGGTGAGAGGGTGAAGG
>JAPKMV010000281.1 GCA_026645635.1 Caldilineaceae bacterium | reverse complement strand
GGACATGAAGCTGTCTCGGCAACCTTGTCTTGAATCGCATCGGCGTATCTACTGCGCGGCGTCGGACAATGTGCGCACAGTGCATCGCTATGGTACACTCCGCGACATGCATTTGCGTATTTTGCTGGTCGATGACCATGAGATTGTACGGCTCGGTTTGAAGGCGCTGCTCTCCCGCTACCCACACTTCGAGGTGGTAGCCGAGGCGCGCGATGCCCAGGAAGCGATCGACATGTTGCTGCGCCACGAACCCGGGCAAGAATGGCATTGAGGCCACACAGGATATCCTGGAGATTCGCCCGCAGACGAAGGTGATCATGCTCACCTCCCACGCCGACGACGATGTGCTTTTCGACGCCATCAGCGCGGGCGCGTCGGGCTATGTGCTCAAGCAGATCGGCAGCGACGATCTCATCCGCGCGCTGGAGATGGTGGGGCGGGGCCAGTCCATGCTCGACCCGACATTGACCCAGAAGGTCTTTCAACGGGTGCGCGAGTCGGCGCGCAAAGCGGAAGACGAGTATTTTGCGGCGCTCACCCAACAAGAACTGCACATTCTCGCCTACATCACCGAAGGGCTGACCAACCGCGAGATCGCCGAACGAGTCTTTCTCAGCGAGAAGACCGTGCGCAACTATGTCAGTTCCATCCTGTCGAAGCTCAATCTCTCCTCCCGCGCCGAGGCCGCCGCCTATGCCGTGCGCCATCATATTCAGGAACATATCGCGTGATCCACCCCGCCCCCTTGCGCGGTTCGGCGCCATTGGCCGCCGAACCGGCCCTGACGGACACAGCGTCCACGACACATGAAACAATGCAGCAGACCCTCGGTTATCTTTTGGCAGGGCGCCTTCACGCCGAAGACATCCCGGCCGACCAATGGGCCACCCTAGCCCAAATCGCCGTGGGACAGGGACTCGGCGCGGTGTTGTTCGACTACGTGCGCAATCATCAAGAGCGCGTGCACCTGCCCCGCCAGGAGTTCATCCGGCTGTTCACCGCCTATGGCCAGGTGCGCAGTTTCAACACTCGCGTCTATGACGCCGTACAAGAATGGGCGGGGCGCTTTGCTGCGCACGGCATTACGGCCATCTGGCTGAAGGGTGTGGCCCTCGGCGTCACCGTCTACCCCGACTACGCGCTGCGGCCTATGGTGGATGCCGACATCCTGGCGCCGATGGACCAGATCCCGGCGGCGCTGCAGTTGCTCGAGGCTGAGACTGGCGTAAAACCGGTGATGCTCAGCCAGACCGTGGCGAAGAACGCCATGGGCCGCATCGGCGCCCGACGCGACATCACGCTCGAAGTGCACTGGAGCCTGATCGACGCGCCATCCAGCGAGATGGCCCCCGACAGTGACTGGTTTCTCGATCAGCGCACCACAATCGAATATGCAGGCCAGCCGCTGCACGTCCTGCGCCCGGAAGCCAATGTGCTCTACCTCGCGACCCACACCATCTTTCAGCACGGTGAGGCCAGCGCCACCCTGCTGCGTTTCTACGACATCCACCGGGTGATCACCCAGGCGCCGGCCTTCGACTGGGACCTGATGGTGGAGCAGGCGGCGGTGTTTGGCTGGTCCTACAGCGTGGAGCGGGCGCTGCTGCTGGCGCAGGCCAACTTTGGGACGCCGATTCCCGACGGTGTTGTGGCGCGCCTCCAGACCCAACGCGCGGCCGACGTCCTCGATTGGGCGCAGCCCGACCAACAACGCACCAAATGGGATATCACCCAGCGCCGCTTCTCACAGATGGCCTGGGGCGACCGGGTGCGGCTGGCCTTACGCCTGACCTTTCCCCCGCTGGCGTACATGCGCTATCGCTACCGTTTGCAGAACAACTGGCAGGCGCTCCTGCATTACCCCCGCCGCTGGTGGGAATCGGCCAGTGAAATGCGCGCCAGCGCTGCGCGCAGGCATCGCCGTCAGGACGGGTGAACTCGGCGTGGAAATCTGCCGGCAGCCTATTCACAGATTTACGGGTTGGGTGTACACTGATAGCAGACAATGCGTCTCAAGATCAACGCAGCACAAGCGCAAAGGAGCTTCACATGTACAGCAACATACTGGTTCCATTGGATGGCTCGCCCCGAGCAGAAAAGATCTTGGCCCATGTCGAATCGCTCGCCCAGAAGTTCGCCGCCACCGTAGTGCTCCTGCAAGTGGTGGAGCCAAACGTCGCGATGGTTACGCCCTACGATATGGTGCCCTACTATGACCCGACGGAGGCCGAACGCATCACCGGTGAGGCGAAGACCTATCTGGACGCAAAAGCCGGCGAACTGCAGGCGCGCGGCATCGCCGTCAAGGCCTTCACGGAGAGTGGCCCGGTGGTCGCCGTGATTCTCGATGTGGCCGAGCGGGAACGCGCCGACCTCATTGCCATGGCCAGCCACGGCCGCACCGGTCTGGGCCGCGTCTTTTACGGCAGCGTCGCCGAGGGCATTCTCCACAAGGCTGACCGCCCCCTGCTCTTGATCCGCGCCACTGACTGAACGGTGGTCATTCGCCAGAACCGCATTGCGTGGCAGGAGGGCGTTGCGATGTACAAGAAGATCTTGGTGCCGTTGGATGGATCAAGCGCATCAGAATCCATTTTGAGCCATGTGGAGGGGCTGGCGCGGGCATGTGGCGCCACGCTCTGCTTCCTGGAAGTGCTGGAGGCGCTCCCGCCCCATGCCACCGTCGTCGTGCCGGAGATGCTGGCCGAAGGCGCCAGCCAGCGCGCCGGCGAAATCCAGCATTATGTCCAGGAGCTGGCCGAGACGTTCCGCGGTCGCGGGTTGGCGGCGGAAGCGTTCGTGCGCCGCGGCAATGTGGCCGAAACTATCCTCCAGGTGGCCAGCGAACTCGGCGCAGACCTGATCGCAATGTCCAGCCATGACTACCGCGGCCTCGCCCGCATCGTCCACGGCAGCGTTGCCGGCGACGTTCTCCACCGCGCCACCGTGCCGCTGCTCATCGTGCGCATCGAGACCACAAACTGAGAGAAATGCGGAATGGGGTGCGTCCTGATTCCGCATTCCCCATTCCGCATTCCACCAGGCCCACCATGAACTACGTCTACGGCCCGATTCCTTCGCGACGGCTTGGCCGCTCGTTGGGCGTCGATCTGATCCCGCTCAAGACCTGCAACTGGAACTGCGTCTACTGCCAGTTGGGACGCACAACGCCGCTCACCAACGCGCGCCAGGAGTACATCCCGCGCCAGGCCATCTTCGCTGAAGTGAAAGCCGCGCTGGCCCACCACCCGCCGGGAAGCATCGACTTCATCTCGCTGGTGGGTTCGGGCGAGCCGACGCTGCACAGCGGCATCGGCTGGTTGATCCGCGCCATCCGCGCCGAAACTGCGATCCCGCTGGCAGTCATCACCAACGGTGCGCTGCTCTACCTCCCGGATGTGCGCGCGGAGTTGGCCGCTGCGGACGTGGTGATGCCGACGCTCTGCGCCGGTTCCGCGGAACTCTATCAGCAGATTCATCGCCCGCACCCGGAGGCCACCTTTGCGCGCCTCGTTACCGGCTTGACCGCCTTGCGCGCAGAGTACACCGGCAAGTTGTGGATCGAGCTGATGCTGCTGCGCGGGGTGAACGACACCGAGCCGGCGCTCACCGAGCTGGCCGCAGTCCTCCAGCGCATCCAGCCCGACGCCGTGCATGTGATCCTGCCCGAACGCCCGCCTGCGGAAACGTGGGTTGCGCCCGCCGACGACGAGGGGCTGCTGCGCGCCGCCGCAATCCTGGGGCCGGTGGCGCAGATCGTGACGCCCCACAGCCTGGCCATCGACGCCAACGACTATGCGAATGCGGAGGAGGCGATTCTGGGCATCGTCACCCGCCACCCGATGACCGAAGTGCAACTGGTGCAGACGCTGGCGCGCTGGCCCGCAGGGGAGGTGCGCGCCGCGCTCGCCGCCCTGCTCGCCCAGGAGACAATCCACGCGGTCGACCGCTTCGGCGCCACCTTTTTTGCCGCCGCACCCTCCGTCTTTCCCGCCGCAGCCAGCCTGAGATGAGTACAAGGAGCCACACCATGCACCCGACCTTTGCCGCCTATTTCGACAGCCTGACCGCCCTCCACACCGAGATCGAGCAGGCGCTGGCGGACCTGCCGCCCGCCGCGCTCGACTGGACTCCGGCGGCGGAGGTCAACTCCATCGCCGTGCTGGTGACGCACATCGCCGGCTCGGAGCGTTTCTGGATCGGTGAGAAGGCCGGCGGCGTCCCCGCAAACCGCGACCGCGCCAGCGAGTTCCGCGCGCACAGCGAAGACGCGGCGGCGCTGCGCGGCCTGCTCGCCGCCAGCCTGGAGCAGGCGAGGGCCGTGCTGGCCGCGCTCGCCCAGATCGACTTGCCGCGCAGCGTGGGCAGCCATCGCGACCGCCCGATCGACGTAGCCTGGGCGCTCTGGCACGCGCTGGCGCATGTCGCAGTTCACGTCGGGCACATTCAGGTCACGCGTTCCTGGTGGCTTGCGCGCAACCCATGACGGGCGGCCAGACCTTTGCCGTCTGCACGTGGCTGGGGTAATCTATCCGACGCCATGCTGAAACTTGCCACGCTTGTCTATGTAAAACGCCCAGGCCAGACGCTGATGCTGCACAGGGTCAAGCGCCAGCACGACATGCACCAGGGGAAGTGGAACGGGCTGGGCGGCAAGTTGGAGCCAGGCGAAACGCCGGAAGCGTGCGCAGTGCGGGAAGTGCGCGAAGAAAGCGGGCTGACGATCCGCACGCCGGAGCTGCGCGGGTTTCTCACCTTTCCCGCCTTCCGCCCCGAAGAAGATTGGTACTGTTTTGTCTTCGTGGCGCACCACTTCACCGGCGAGTTGATTGATTCCGCAGAAGGCGTGCTGGCCTGGATCGACGACGACAGGCTGCTCGAACTCCCGCTCTGGCCCGGCGACCGCATCTTTCTGCCCTGGCTGGATCAGCCGCGCTTCTTTTCGGGCAAGTTCGTCTACATCGACGGTGCGCTCACGGAACATGATGTGGTCTTCTATCCGCCCGCAGCCACAGACCACCTGCTCCAGTCCACGCACGCCGCGCCGCCGGTTGCGCGGCAGGTTGCGCCCGCCTTCGCCCCGCGCGACGACGATGGCTGCTGGCTCTGCGGCGCGCCGGTCGTCAAGCACCACTGCAAGATTACCTGCACCGTGTGCGGCTTCCGCCGCGACTGCAGCGACCCATAACCAAGGATGATGGACAGCATGATGCGTATTTTCGACGTGGCGACGGCACAGCAGACGATTCTGCGCCGGGCAGCCTGGGATGAAGTAGCGGTTCCGGCAGCACTGCTGGCGCGGATCGAGCAGACCTTTGGCGCAGCAATCACACCGGAAGAGGCGGTGCGCCGCATCCTGGCCGACGTGCGCAGCCGCGGCGACGCGGCGCTGCGCGATTGGTCGCAGCGGGTGGATGGGGTGACGCCGCCTAGCCTGGTGGTGGACCCGGCGGCAGTGCGCGCCGCCTATGCGG
>JAPKMV010000280.1 GCA_026645635.1 Caldilineaceae bacterium | reverse complement strand
CCGTCACAGGCACCGTCACACTGAATAAGGAGAGTGTCTCATGTCCACCGAAGAAACCAGAAAACTGGCACTGAACTACCTGAACGTCCTCAACCGCGTGCTGAGCATGCGGGACTTCGACCTGCTGGCGACCATCGCCACGGACGATCTCGTTGACCACGGTGTCGGCGTCGGCCTGGAGAACTGGGCGGCGATGGCCGCCGGAACACTCAGCATCTTTCCTGACGCGCAGCTCAGCGCCGAGGCCATCCTGGCCGACGGCGATACAGCGGCCATCCGCGGCGTCCTGCGTGGTACGCACCTGGGCGAGGGGATGGGCGTTCCGCCCACCGGCAAAACGGTCGCGCTGAATGTCGTTGACATCGTGCGCTTCCAGGATGGGTTGGCCGCGGAACGCTGGCTGTTCAGCAACGACCGAGAGTTGATGCAGCAGCTCGGCATGGCCCCCGAGCCAGGGGCCTGAGTTGCTGCTACCACGAAAGGAGATTTCGATGACCACACCCTCCACCCCGCCCGCCGTACCGCCCCAGGCCTGCTTCTTCCAGTGGGTGCAGGGCTGGGCTGCCACATATCTCTGCCACAGCCTGGCCAAGACTGGCGTCTTTCAGCAGATGGCCGATAGCCCGTGCACCGTGGACGAACTGGCTGACGCCTGTCACCTGCACGCCGGCACGTTGTATCGCGCCCTCCGCATGGCGACCGCTTTGGACGTCACCGTGCGGGACGGCGACCGCAATGTCCTGGCTCCGCTGGGTCGCGCCATGCTGAAAGAGATGCCCGGCAGCATCTACAACGCGTTGATGCTGACGGGCCACGATGCCTACCAGCGCATCTGGCAGAACTTCGCCTACAGCCTCGCCACCGGCGAGAACGCCTTCACCCACGTCATGGGCGCGCCCTTCTTCGACTACCTTGAACAGAACCCGGAACTTGGCATCCCCTACCAGCAGCAGGCGCAAGCCATGTCTGCCGTGATTGATCCTGCGCTCGCCGCCGCTTATGACTTTTCGCCGTTCCGCACGGTCTGCGATGTGGGTGGGGGGCACCGGCGCTTTCCTCAAGCGCATTCTGGAGGCCAACCCCCATCTGCGCGGCACGCTCTACGATATGCCGAGTGTCGTGGAGAACCATGTGCTGGGCGGCCTGGACGGGCGCGTCGAAGTCGTGGCCGGCAGTTTCTTCGAACGTTTGCCGTCTGCCGACCTGCTGATCCTCAAGGCCATTCTGCACGACTGGTCCGACGAGAATTGCGCCGTGATCCTGGCGCGCTGCCGGGAGGCCATGCCGCCCGCTGGCCTTATGCTGATCATCGACCGGCTGCTGCAGGAGCCGCTGGATGTGACGAGCCTCTTCTACGACCTGCACATGCTGGTGCAGATCGGCGGCCGCGAGCGCACGGCAGCCGAGTTCAGCGCCCTGTTCGAGAGTGCGGGTTTGCGTTTGCAGCGCATCATCACACCGACCGAGTCGCCGTTGTTTCCGTTGCGGCTGGTGGAGGCGTCACTATGAACCAGATAACCAAATGTTGAAGAGTTCCAATGACCGTATTCGTTCTCGTTCATGGCATGTGGCACGGCGGCTGGTGCTGGCAAAAGGTCAAGCCCTTCTTGCAGGCAGCAGGGCATCAGGTCTATGCCCCGACCCTGACCGGGCTTGACAAGCGCCAGGCCGAGCGGTATGACGCGATTGACCTGAACACTCACATCCAAGATGTCGTTGATCTCTTCGAGGCCGCCGACCTGCGCGCCGCGATCCTGGTCGGGCACAGTTTTGGAGGAACCATGGCGCCCCTCATCGCCGACCGCATCCCTGGGCGTATCGCACACCTGGTCAATCTCGATGGGCCACTGCCCGAAGACGGAAAGGCATTGAAAGACCTGGTCGGCGACTACTGGGACCTCTTCCAGAAGAACGCAGTTGACCCGAACGACAAGTGGCGGATTCAGCCGATTGCAGACTGGACGTTCGGTGTCTCCGGCGCCGACCTCGACTGGCTGAGGTCGCAGTTGACTCCGCATCCGCTCAAGACGTTGACTACGACCATCACCCTCACGAACTCCGCCGCCCGCGCCATTCCCCGCACCTATATTTCCTGTAATGAAGGCGCGACCGACAAAGACATCGCCGCCGAGGCAGTCAGGTTCAACAATCTGGGTTGGCATTACCGCCACTTGCCCACCGGCCACGATGCGATGATTACTATGCCGGAGGCATTAGCAAGCGTTCTACTGGCATTGGTCTGACTGGGAATTGTCCGAACATGCTTTGTTCAATTCGAGAAAGGAGTCCGCTGTTGTCCAATTACAGCCTTCCCTATGTAACGCCGTTTGTGGGGACGCTGCAACAGAGGAATTATGCCGGGTTCAAGTTCGCCTACGAAACCATCCCCACCTGCACACACGGCGGCGCTATGCCAGGCGGGTATTCGGCAGGTTTGTCTACGGTCTTTGCCTGATGAGGATTTACTGCCGGCCCAGGAACGAACGCACACTCGAACATCACGCCCTGCCCGCATCAACTACACGGCCACTTTTGGGTTGTCGTAGCTGTTTCGGCGGAGAGGGTGAGGGGGTGAGAGGGCGACGAAAACGCACCCTATAGCCGCTCGAAGTATATCTCACTGGGGTCGCGGCCAACCGCGCCATCATGGACCTGTGGCAGGCGCAGGGCAAGGGCGCAGAGCAGTAACCCCAAAAGTTCACGCGGGCGCAAGTAGCTGATGGTTTCGTGTCGCGTGTTGCCTGCTGCGCTTTGTGATCTGCGTGGCTTGATGATACCTTCTTCCTTGTGCGCTTGCGTCTTTGCGTCTTGGCATGACATGATCACCTGCGCACCGAAGGAAATGAGTTTGACTACCACGATGACATTCCCACTTGGCCGCACGTTGCTGCGGACAGGCGTCCTGGCGGCGCTGATCTTCCTGGCCGGCTGCGGCCCCGCCTGGCCGGAAGCTGCGCCCACAGCCGTGCCGACGCGCACGCCCGTCCCCACCTACACGCCCACACCGCTTGCGCCAGAACCGGCGACGGCCACCCCGGCCCCTGCGCCGACGGACACGTCGGCAATTGCGGCAACGCCCGCGGTGGCCGCTGCGCTGACGGACACGGCCACCCCGCCTGCCGCGCAGCTCACCATCACCGGCGACCTGGTCAACGTGCGCAGCGGGCCGGGCACCGACTTCGACCTGGTGGGCACGGCCACGGCAGGCGAGAGTTTCGCCATCGTCGCGCGCAGCGCCGCCGGTGACTGGTGGGAGGTCTGCTGCTTTGGCGGACAAAACGGCTGGGTATTCGGCGAACTGGCCACGGCGGCCAATGCCGACGCCGTGCCCATCGCCGCCGATCAACCCGCGCCGCCGGTGGCAGTAGCGGCAGTAGCCACCGTCGCACCCGCAACCGATGCCGAGGCCACCCCAGCCCCCCAAGCCCCCAACACCCCAACACCTCAACCCGCCGCGCCCTACGATCCCACAGCTTCCAGCGCCGGCAACTTCGACCCCAACGCCCAGTACCAGATCGTCGGTTTCAGGGTGCTGGGGCTGGACGAGAACAACGGCGGCATCCGCGACAGCAGCGCGCAGCACCACATCTTTGTCACCGTGCTCGACCAGAACGGCGCGGGCGTGGATGGCGCGGTGGTGCGCAACCTGGTGGGCGAGAAAGGCGACACGGTGACGGGCGCCAAAGGGCCGGGCAAGGCCGAGATCACCATGTACTACGAGCCGTTCAAGCTGGCGGTCGTCAGCGACCCGTCCGGCCCGGTGACCAGCCAGGTCTCCAACCAGATGGGGTTGATCTTCCCGCACCTGCCCGACATCGTGGGCAAGCTGGGCGACATGAACTACGAGTACGGCGTCTGCCCCACCATCGACGTCAAATGCCAATGGCCCCTGTCGGATGTGAACTTCGTGCATTTTTCGTATGAGATTACGTTCCAGAGGGTGAAATGAGGGAGGAGTTGCGAGAGGCGAGGGGCGAGGGGCGCAAGATGCCGCTGATCGCTCCGGTCACCGCAGGGACGCGGCAAGCGAGCCGCCCCTCGCCCCTCGCAACTCGCCCCTGACAACATCATGCTCCTCACCATCACCAACCTCTCCAAATCCTACGGCGCCAACCAGGTGCTGGCGAACGTCACGCTGACGCTGGCGCGGGGCGACAAGTGGGGGCTGGTCGGCGCCAACGGCGTGGGCAAGTCCACGTTGATCAAGATCATCGTCGGCGAGGTGGAGGCCGACGCCGGAACAGCGACGCTGGCGGTGGACATCAGCGTGGGCTATCTGCCCCAGGTGCTGGCAGCCGGCGCCGCGCTGACGGTGGACGAGTTGATCGCCCAGTCCCAGGCGCGGGTTCATGCCGTGGCCGCGCAACTGCGGGCGCTGGAAACCGAGATGGCGGACGCAAGCGTCGCGGCGCTGCGGCTGGATGCGCTCCTCGCCGCCTACGGGCAGCTCACCGCCGAGTACGACCGGCTGGGCGGGTATGACCTGGAGCATCGCACCGCGGCGGTGCTGGCCGGGCTGGGCGTCGGCCAGATCGCGCGTGACCGGCCGCTGGCTTCGCTCTCGGGCGGGGAGAAGGCGCGCGTCGGGCTGGCCGCGCTCCTGCTCCAGGCGCCCGACCTGCTGCTCCTCGACGAGCCGACCAATCACCTGGACTTTGCTGCGCTGGAATGGCTGGAAGGTTTTCTCCAGGGTTTCGACGGCGCGCTGCTGGTGGTCTCCCACGACCGCACCTTCCTCAACCGCACGGTGCAGGCCATCGTCGAAATCGACGAGTACACGCGGGAAGCGCGGCTCTACAGCGGCAGCTACGACTTCTTCGCCCAGGAAAAGGCGCTGGCGCGCGCCCGCTGGGTCGCCGAGTACGCGGCGCAGCAGGAGGAGATCCACGAGCTGCGGCGCTTCATCCAGAGCAAGGCGCGCCAGGTCGGCCACAACCGGCCGGGCGACGGCGACAAGCTGGCCTACAACTATAAGGGCGGCCGCGTCGAGGCGACGGTAGGGCGCAATCTGCGCATGGCCGAGGAACGGCTGCGCCGCATCGAGGCGGACCCGCTCCCCAAGCCGCCGCAGCCGCTGCACATCAACCCTGACTTCGACCCGGCGCGGCTGGTGAACAAGACGCCGCTGGCGCTCTCGCAGGTGACGGTGAGCTACGGCGGGCGGCGCGTGCTCGACGACGTGACTGTGGCCCTGGGCGCGCAGGAGCGCATCGTCATCGTCGGGCCAAACGGCGCGGGCAAGAGTACGCTGCTCAAGGTGATGGCCGGCCGCCTCAAGCCGGACAGCGGCGACGTCACCGCGGCGGCGAGCACGGTGATCGGCTATCTCGACCAGGAGCAGGAGTCGCTGCCCGCGGCGGGCACGCTGTACGACGCCTACGCCGCCGGGCGCGCCGGCGACTGGGAGACGCTCAAGGCGGAGTTGATGGGCTACCACCTCTTTGCCTTTGCCGACCTGCTCAAGCCGGTGGGCAGCC